>JBEKTG010000013.1:0-18819 GCA_049516275.1 Candidatus Acidiferrales bacterium | reverse complement strand
GGCTCATTACGCAGGAAGGTGGAAATTTCGCCGCAGATAAATTCCGCCTCGGTGACCGAATCCTGGGCTTCGTAGAAGCGCAGACGGTCTCCCGCGCCGATGACGCCCTGGAGATTCTTGCCGAGGCGATTCGAATTGTTGCCGACGACGGCGGCAGCGGCGTCGAGAATATTCTGTGTGGAGCGGTAATTTTCTTCGAGGCGGATGATCTTCGCGCCGGGAAAATCCTCGGTGAAGCGCTTGAGGTTGCCGGCCCGCGCTCCGCGCCAGCCGTAGATCGACTGGTCCTCGTCGCCGACTACGCACACGTTCTTGCGCGTGCCCGCCAGCAGGCGTACGAGCTCTTCCTGCGAGGCGTTGGTGTCCTGAAACTCGTCGACCATGATGTATTGGAAGCGGGAACTCCACGCGGCGCGTACATCGGCGTGCTCGCGCAAGAGTTCGACGGAGCGCAGAAGCAGGTCGTCGAAATCGAGGGCCGCCGCCTTGCGCAGGATCGAATTGTAGGTGGCGTAGACTTCGGAGGTTTGCTGGCGCTGTTCGTCGCGCGCCTGATCCGCGTCGGCGCGCATTTCTTGGGGAGTGATGCCGTGATTCTTCGCGTGGCTGATCTGCGAGCGAACGGCGCGGGGAGGGTAGTCGTCGGTGGGCAGATCGAGCTGGAGCAGGGCGCGCTTTACCGCGGCCGTCTGATCGTCGTCGTCAAAAATGGCGAAATCGCGGGGGAGTCCGAGATGGGTGGCCTCGCGGCGGAGCAGGCGTGCGCAGAAGGAGTGGAACGTGGAGACCCACACGTCGGAGGCGGTCTGCCCGCTGGCCTTCAGGACGCCGTCGATGCGATCGCGCATGACTTTGGCGGCCTTGTTGGTGAAGGTGACGGCGAGGATGGCGTTTCCCGGCACGTTTCGCTCGAGCAGATGGGCGATGCGGTAGGTGATTACGCGCGTCTTGCCCGTGCCGGCGCCCGCCAGTACGAGCACGGGGCCTTCGGTGGCGAGAACAGCCTCGCGCTGGCGTTCGTTGAGTCCGTCGAGAAGCGACATCGTGTGAGAAGAGTTCGTTGGGTTGGTCAAGAAGGAATTCTAACCGAGCGAATGCGATTGAGCAATTTTCGGATGAGAAGCAACGAGCGAAGTATCGCGGCAACCAACGGCAAAACCGCGCCGGGCGAGGCATAAAGGCGGCGGGGGGACTCTGCTAGACTTTCAAATATGAAACAGGTGAAGCTGCCGGGCTGGCTGCAGCATTTTGTGGCGGTGATGGGGGGCGGGGGAATTTTTGCCGTGGCGTTCCTCGATTCGTCGGTGCTGTCGTTTCCGTTTATCACGGACGCGCTGGTGATGAAGATGTGCATCGACCGGCCGGGGCGGATGCTCTATTACGTGGTCATGGCGACGCTGGGCTCGTTGTTGGGATGCATCTGGATTTACTGGCTGGCGAAAAAAGGCGGCGAGGTTTATTTTCACCGGCACGGCGGGCGCTACGCGCTCAAGGCGAAGCGCTGGGTGGGTAGTCATGCGTTCCTGAGTCTTTTTATTCCCGCGATACTGCCGCCGCCGATGCAGTTCAAGGTGTTCGTGCTTGCCGAGGGAGTGTTTCAGGTGCCGCTTCGGACTTTCGTGCTGGCGCTGGTGCTCGGGCGCGGGGTGCGGTATCTCGCGGAAGGAATATTTGCCGTGCGGTACGGGCAGGGGGCGCTTGAGTATCTAGTGAGTCACGCAGGTCTGTTTATATTGATGGTCGCCGGGCTGCTGGTGCTGATTTACCTTGCGAACCGGCTTGTGCTGCACACATCGCCCGCCGAAGAGTGATCCGCTAGGGATTCGACGAAGAGGCGTAGCGGAATTGCTGGCGCGTTACCTGATAGCCTCCGTTGAGATCCACTCGAACCACAATATTTGCAGGACTTGCGTCACTATCCGGGAAGCGTGCGTCGCGGAGGTCGAAGCGGTAGCCGTCTTCGTGGCGGCTGACGCTCGCTAAGGGAAATTCTGCGTAATTGAGAAACGCCCGCGCTGCGGATGTTTTCTGGGCGGCGTCGAGCGCGGGCGATTCCTGCGGCTTGTAGCGGGTTAGGCTGGCTTCCGGCTGGAAATCCGCGCGGGGGCCCAGGGGTACGTCCACTTCTTCGACGGTGTTGTCGGTGGCTACTACTCCCCGCCAGTCGAGCGGATTTACCGAGGACGGGAAGGCACCTGCCGCCAGCGGCTCGCGTCCGTGATACTCGCTGGATAGCAAGAGTCCCGTGGCGCGGGAATGCAGGTCTGCACGAGAGCCGAAGTAGAGAGCCAGCAGCAACAAGGTGAAAATCGATGCGCCTGTGCCTTGTGCGCCCTTTTTGCCCGCGCCGATTTCGTCACCGACCAGGCGGAACAATTGCGGAATGAGGAGGCCAGCTAGCAAAAGGACGAGAACCCAAAGATCAAAGTTGGCGACTAGGCCCCCGGCAGTCCAATGGACGCGGAAGGGCCAGAGGAGTTGCATTCCTTCGCCGCTGGCGAGGTCGAGCAGGATGTGGCCTGCGGCGGCGACGGCGCACGCGGTGAAGGCGGTCGCGAATGTGAGTGGGATGGCCGCGGCGGGGCGATCTTTGGCGTCTTTCTTCTTGTCGGCCAGCAGCAAGAACGCGCCTGCAACGGCGCATGACAGCAAGGCCGCGGCCGGGATGGAATGAAGTAGCGATCGATGGTAGCGCAGGAATGCTCCGGCGCCTCCGAAATAGCTGGCGTAATCGAGATCGGGCGCAACGCCGGCGACGACCATCATCGTTGTGCCGAAGCGCGGCAACGGCGCGGGACGAGCGCGCGCGAGTGTGAGCGACGCGAGTGCGTGTGTGACAGGGTCCAAGGCGGCTCCGCCTCCCCGGCCGCTACGCTTTCACTGGCGCGGGAGTGACCAGGGAGAGGGCATCGGGAACGATGCGAAAGGAAATCGGTGCGGGGCCGATGGGCTCGCCATCCACCTGGGCGTAGACGGGCTCGTTGCCCGCAGCCTGGCAGGTCGCCTCGGTGGCTTTCCAGGCCTCGATGCCTTTCATGCGGCGGAGCTTGCCGAAGTAGAGCGCCGGCAGGCACACGAGGTAGCCGAAGCGGCTCTTCTTTGAATTGGTGAGGATTTCGAAGGAGTCCTCGTAAAGGCTTGCGCCGGTGGTGATTTTGAACGGGCCGCCATAGTTCGCGGTTCGGCCGACAACCACAAACGTCGCGCGCTGTTCCTTCGCGGCGGAGAGAATCTTCATTTCCGGGAAGTTGTAACTGAAAAATTGCCGGGCGCCTTCGGTCCAGTAGGCGATGATTCCGGCGCGCTTCTTGAGTTCGTTGTCGACGCCGTTTACGATCGCGCCATCGGGACCGGCTCCCGCCACGCAGAGGAAATACCGGCCTTCCCGCGGAAGGTCTTCGCTGTGATGCCCGTTCAGGGTTTGCACCAGGCCGAGGGCGATGCGGCGGACTGTTCCACCGGCGATGAGCCGCGCCGCCTGTGGAATATCCCAGGGGATGCCGAGTTCTTTGGCGAGAATGTTGGCGGTTCCGGCAGGCAGCAGAGCCAGGGGAACCTGGCTTCCGGCGATGCCGTTCACCACTTCGTTGATGGTGCCGTCGCCGCCGCAGACGATGACCATTCCGCGGCGCTGAGCGACGGCGTCCCGCGCGGTCTGCGTGGCCGAGGAGCGGGCGGTGGTGGGGGCGAGTTCGGTGGCGATGCCGGCTTCTTTCAGAATTCTCGCGGCCTGTTCAACTTCGTTGAAGCGCCGGTGGCGCTTGCCGCCGCTGGTCGGGTTGTAGATGAGAAGTGCGTCCTTGATTCCGTCAGGCATTCGTTGTCCCGGGTGTCATCGCAAGTGTGCATTGTATAATACTGTGGAATTCTGATATCGCCAGCTTCCCGCTGAGGTTTCCATGTCCAAAAGCCGCGACGCCGCCAAAGAGATCGAGCGCCTGCGCGAAGAAATTCGCCGCCACGAGTATTTGTACTACGTGGCGGACGATCCTGAGATTTCCGACGCCGCGTTTGACCGGCTGATGGTGCAGCTGCGCGAAGTGGAAGACAAGCATCCAGATCTGCTGACGCCCGATTCGCCGACACAGCGCGTAGGAGGCGCGCCGCGCGAGGGCTTTCAGAGCGTGCGGCATAGGACGCCGATGGTGAGCCTCGATAATTCGTTTTCCTTCGAGGCGCTGGGCGAGTTCGACCGCCGCGTGCGCGAACTCACAGGCCGGGAAAAAGTCGATTACGTGGCCGAGCACAAGTTCGACGGGCTGAGCCTTTCGCTGCAGTACGAAAAGGGGAAGCTTGTGCGCGGCGTTACGCGCGGCGACGGTACGACCGGAGAAGATGTGACGCCGAACGTCAAGACCATCCGCTCGATCCCGCTTACGATTTTGGCGGCGCAGCTGAAGAAAGCGGGGCTTGGCGAGGACTTTGAGGTGCGCGGCGAGATTGTGATGACCGGGCAGGCTTTCAAGGAGCTGAATCAGCAACAGGCGGAGCAGGGAGGAAAAATCTTTGCGAACCCGCGAAATGCGGCGGCAGGCGCCGTGCGTGTGCTCGATCCGAAGATCACCGCGTCGAGGCGGCTCGATTTCTTCGCCTACTACATTCTGGTGGACGGGCGCGCGCCGAAAAAGCGGCTTTCGGAGGTTCTCGAGACGCTGAGCGTGCTGCATTTCAGGGCGAGCGACGACTGGAAGCTGTGCCATTCGCTGAAAGAGGTCGAAGCATACATCACGGTGTGGGATGGCAAGCGCGCGAAGTTGCCGTACGAAATTGACGGTATCGTGGTGAAGGTCGATGAGATTTCTTTGCAGAACGAGTTGGGTTTCACGTCGAAGGCGCCGCGGTGGGCTATCGCTTATAAGTATCCGGCACACCAGGAGACTACTGTCGTGCGCGAGATCGGCGTGAATGTGGGGCGCACGGGCACGCTGACGCCGGTGGCTTTCTTCGAGCCGGTGAAGATCGGCGGAGTGACGGTGGTGAAGTCGACGCTGCACAACATGGACGAGGTCGAGCGGCTCGGGATTCACGCAGGGGACACGGTGCTGGTGGAGCGGGCCGGGGAAGTGATTCCGCACGTGCTGAAGGTGGTGAAGCACGGCGAGGAAGAGAAACCGTTTCGCATGCCGTCGAAATGCCCGGTTTGCGGAATGGGCATTCACCGAGCCGAGGGTGAAGTGGCGTACCGGTGCGTGAATGTGTCGTGCCCGGCGCGGCGAAGGGAGTCCTTCCTGCATTTTGCCGGGCGGCATGCGATGAACATCGACGGGCTTGGGGAAAAGATTGTCGATCAGCTGATCGAGAAGGACGTCGTGAAGGATTTCGCCGATCTGTACAAGCTGGACCTTGAAACACTGGCGAACCTCGATCGGATGGGCGAGAAGTCCGCGCAGAACCTGCTCGATGAAATTAACGCCAGCCGGAAGAACAGCCTGGCGCGGCTGATTTACGCCGTGGGGATTCCGTTCGTGGGGGAACGCACCGGGCAGCTTTTGGCCGCGCATTTTGGTTCGATGGACAAGATCGAAGCGGCGAGCGCCGAGGAGCTGATGGAAGTGGGCGAAGTGGGTCCCAAAATTGCCGAGGGCGTTCGCGAGTTTTTCTCGGAGGCGGCGAACCGCAAGCTGATCGAGCGGCTGCAGCTTGTGGGCGTCAACATGAAGGACGAGCGCGCTGCGCTCAAGGACACTCGATTTGCGGGCATGACTTTCGTTTTTACCGGGACGCTGGCGAAACGTTCGCGGGAAGAGGCCGAGGCGCTGGTCGCCGCGCACGGGGGCAAAGCGGGATCGTCGGTGAGCAAGAAGACCAGCTACGTGGTGGTGGGGGAAGATCCGGGCTCAAAATCCGAGAAGGCGAAGTCACTGAAAGTGCCCATCCTGAACGAAGCGGAATTCGAGAAGCTGGTGAGTTGATGCTCCGATGGGCTCAGCCGCGGAGGACGCGGACGCCGCCGCTGGCGAGCAGCGGCTTGGCGCGCACGAATCCTGACCGATTGTCCTCGGACGGAGATGCCACAGACTCCTCGCCTGTTTTCACTATGAACGGTTTCCTCCACAGGTTGTAAATCCGCGGCGGAGGTTCCGTGAAGCCTTCTCGATCTTCGGTTACGGTTGAGGCGCACATGGGTTGGTTTTTCGCTAGCGACCTGACTGCTCCGCCCGGGCCTGCGTGTCCGCGGCCTTGAACGCGAAATGCAGAATCCATCCGCGGTTGGCGCTTGCTGCGCTTGCGTCTGCGGCTCCAAACGTCCACTTCTGGGCCGCGTGCAGGGCTAGATTTGCGAAATAGGGGCTTGGGCCGGCGTTATCGAGCGCGGCATCAACGACGCTGCCGGCCGGATCGACGCTTACTTTCACACTTACGCGCACGGTTCCGTGAATTGTGTTGCGCGCTTTCTGCGGCACGTCCGGAAGCACCTGATGAATGCCTTCAGCTGGGGCGGTGCTTGCGGCGGGCTTCTTCTCTTCAGCAACCGGCTCTACCAGCGGGGGCGCTTCGGCTTGCAACACCGGTTGTTGGATAGCTGGCTCAGGCACAGGAGTCGATGTCGGCGCCTCTGAGAGTGCGGGCACTCGTGCTGGTGGTGGAGTCGGCGTGGGTGCGAGTGCCGGGGGCGGCGCGGGCACTGACGATTTCTCCAGAGCGACAACAGCGAGCTGGCTTTGCGGCTTCGGTGTATTCAACGCAACGGGAGTCGCTGGCCGCGCGACCTGATGGTGTTTGCTCCGAATGGAAATGACTGCGACGGCTGCGATCAGCAGAGCGAGTGCGACGACCTTGGCGAAGGAGTTGGGCCTGGCCGAAGCGATCGGCTGGCTCGGGGCGATCAGGCGGCTCGTAACGGGCGGCTTACTGGCAACGACCGGGCGGCTCGCGACAAGCGGCTGACTCGCGGCGAACTGATTCGCAGTTGGCGAGGATGGAGGTTGCTGCACCGGCAGGGGCTCGAGGCGCTCGGCGATGTCCGGCGTCCTCAGGCGCAGCGAGGGATTGCGTCGCAGGCACCGGCGGGCGATCTGAAGAAATGGCTCCGCCAGCGAGTCCGGCACGACGGGCTCGGCTTCGTCCGCGCGATCCCACAGCGGAAGACGCTGCGTGAGCACCTCGACGAGCGTCATGCCCAGCGCCCAGGAGTCGGACGCGGCGGAGTGCTTCCTTTCAGGCGGGCAGTAGATATCGGGATTGCTTGCACTCGGGACAGGTTCGCCGATTTGGAAGAGAGTGTCGGCCGAAAGCTTCAGTTGGTCTTCGCGGGCCATTACGTTGGAGGGCTTGAGATGGCCGTGCGCGAAACCCATGCCGTGCAAGTAGGCGAGGGCACCGAGGGCAGGCCGCAGCATCTCGCGGGCTTCGGAAGGCGTGAGGGCTCGCTGGGGAATGATCTGAGAAAGGTCTTCTTCGGCGCACTCCATCACGACATAGAGGAGCGGTACGCCGTCGATCGTGCAGCGTCCCCCTTGGAAAATCCTGATCAGGTTTGGATGGGATATTCCCGCGGCGAATTTCCAGGAAATCACCCGTTGGTCGGCGGCCGCCGCGTGCTGTTCGGAAGCTGCCGAGTCATCGGGAATGAGTTTGATGGCGGCTGTTTGTACCGTTTGAGCCGTGCCTTCGCCGCAGGTCGTGAGAAATACCGCGCTGTGGCCGGAACCTCCGAGATACCGGTGCAATGGAAACTGGCCATTGACGGTCTGGCCTTCCCATTGTTTCCAGGCATCGGTTGCAAGCGCGTGTTCGAGCTGGGCAGCGTGTTCGGTCATAAGTCCTCGATGTGAATGCGAGCCTCGGCGGCGCTACTCAGGAATATTTTACGCAGCGGTGGGGGGATTAAAGCTGCCGCCCGGTACAGGATTGCGCAGGGGGAAGCTGTCCGCGTGTACAGGTAAGAAGGTCTTCGGTATCAGGCGCTTAAATTACTTCCAGATGATTGTTTACCTTGACAATAAAGTTGATGGTCTGATATGGGTTTGCCAAGGTTGAAGAACACGTCAGCGGTTCTCAGGCAGGGACGGCGGACGCCAGGGCCGATTGCGCTTCGGCGGGAGGCCTGCATACATTGACGAAACGCGAGAAAATCTCGAGCGAGAGTGTATCGTCGAGTCGGCGCGATTTTTTGCGGTCGGCGACCGGCATTGGCCTGGGCGCGACCTTGTTCAGCTTTGCGCCCGCTTCCGTGTTCGCTTTGCCGGGAACAAGAAAAGTGGTGGTGGTGACGTTTGGCGGGGGCGCCCGGGACGAAGAGACGTTCATGCCGGGCGGCCAGGGAAACATCCCTCATCTGCTAAGCGAATTGATACCGCGGGCTACGTTTTTCAGCCAGGTGATCAACCGGGGAATTCTGGGGCACTACGTGGCCACCGCGAGCCTCGCCACGGGCGCCTATGAGACCTTCAACAATTTCGCCTCGGTGCCGCCCGATCACCCGACGGTTTTTGAATACTTCCGGAAGGATTTAAGGAGACCGGCAACCGATGCCTGGGTGGTGGCGCCCAGCAACGGCTTCGGGAGGATCGGAGAAAGCGGCAACCGGCTTTATGGAGCTGGGCTGGGCGCGGGAGTGATCCTGCCGAAGCGCCTGCTGACCGCCGCTCTTTCGAGCGGGGGAACGCGCGATTACGATCATCTTCTCCGAGACAGCTACGAATCGCCGTTGTATTCGCAAACGCTTGCGGGGGACGCCCAGGAACTGCACCGCGTCGGCGAAATTCTCAAGCTGTCGGTGGACGATTTTACCAAGCTGGCGCGCAGCTCGGCTAGTCCCGACGAGCTTTCCGTGTACGTTGCCCATCGTCTGATGCAGCGGCTCGCGCCGAGCCTGCTGTGGATCACCCTGCACGACATGGACATCGCCCATTCAGGCGCCTACTCGTTGTATCTGGACGGGATTCAGCGGTCCGACCGGCTGTGCGCGGATATTTGGAAGATGATCCAGTCCGAGCCGGAATACGCGGGCAAGACGACGATGTTCATCCTGCCCGATTTTGGGCGCGATTCGGATTCCGAGGCGGGCGGGAACGGTTTTCAGCACCACCGCACCGGCGACGTTCGGTCGCGCACCACGTGGATGATGGCGCTGGGCCCGGGAATTCGCGAAAACGTGATCGTCGAGAGGCCCGTGGAGTCGGTCGATCTGGTGCCGACGCTGGGTTCGCTGCTGGGATTTTCGGCACGGTTATCGAGCGGAAAGCCGCTCACTGAGATTTTGTAATGCCGATCACGCCTGCAAACCTTCAGCCTGAACACTTTGCGAAATATCCGCCCGAAGCGCGCGAGCTCGCCACCCGATACGTCGCGTTACTCAGGGACCTGCCGCTGGCATTTTTGCCGCTGCTGCTGCGCGAGCTGATCGAGTACGACTGGAAATTCCCGGCCGAGCGGCGGGACCTGGACCGTCAGTTATCGTACCTGGCAGCCGCTGCCCCCAGCGAACGGCGGGCGATGTTCGCGGCTTTCGCGCAATTGAAATTGCCGCCGAGCCTGGAAGAGACCGACTGGGTGAACGCGCCAGCCGGTTTCAGCGAGCAGCTGAGCGCGTTTCTCTGGGCGTCCCACCAGATCGATGCATTTCGCACGGCCGCGGTGGATTATGTTCAAAAGCTCGACGCCGCGGCGCCGCCCGAACCCCTTCCCATGCGCCGTCTGGGAATTGTGCTCATCGGGCAGGGGGTTGCGCCGGGCAACGGCTCGTCGTCTTACGCTTTGTTTCGAAAGCTGCGGCCGCACGGCGTTTATTTCAACCAGGTCGATCCACACAATGGAATGCAAACGGTGCTCGACGTGATCGCGGGGCGGTACCGCGCGCACCCGGTTGCCTTCGATCATTGGTATATCGACGGCGGCGCGGCGGAGAGTCTTTCGAACGGTGGCGTCAGCCAAGTGTCGTATCAAGCCCTCGGGCCGGTGCGCGCAGCGCTGCTCGATCGAATGCAGAAGCTGGCGCAAACCAACACCATGGGGCCGGAAGCGATGTCCGCTGCTCTGGCGCAGATGAAGCCGGAAGAGGTGGGTATGAGCGGTGACTCGGTGCTCAACCACTTTCAGGTGGACTTGCTTACGCAGGGCTCGGGCACTCAGGTTTTCAGCACAACGTTCGTGCAGTGGGCCGCCAGGGAAGCGCTGCGCCGGGCGCAACCGGTGACGCTGTTCGCGCGATTCGCTCCACGGCAGCGGGAGCGCCCTTTAAGCGAACTCCTGGCCGGAAACACTCCGACTGAACTTGATTCGCACGGTTCGCTGATCGATGGCGATATGGGCGGTTACTACACCTGGCTCAACATGCAGAGGCTCAGCGATGCGGATAAGTCCTCGTTCCTCATTTGGTTTGAGGGCGGCAACGAGGCGCTGGCCATTGGCCCTTCTCTTATGCCTGGCACGCAATCGAGCGAGGCGCTGAACCTGGCGCAAATATTCAGCAGGATTGTCTAATCCTTTTGTCTCATTCGTGAGACGGTGTCGACGGCTGCGTCGCACGCCCTGGTGTCTTCATTTATTTCTGTGTTTCTTCTTCCCTCTTGCTGCGAAAACGACGGGATTTTTCACTGCGAAAGCTGAGGGAGCGCCGCCTTTATTGACCGAAAGAAGAAAGTGCTTGACAGGCGACGGCTAACAGGTATATCAAGCGCCCAGCGATATAATGAAGTATAAGTAAATACCACTTCTTAAACTAACGTGCCCGGCATTCGCCGGGAGGGGGATTTCGGAGTTAGCTTGCATTTTTGAATTCTGAAGTTGGCACGCACATGCGTGCCGGCCAGCTACGGGTGTGCCCGTAAAAGTAGGCTGGCAGAGGGTTTTTCAAATGGTAGTAGATCGCTTGCGAAAGGAGATTTCACGATGGAGATAATCCCAACAGTTCCCTCGGGTTCCATATGGACGAGCGCCGCGCGATTTTTGGCCGTTCTCGTGGGGGCGCTGGCGCTGCTGGCTGCGGCTCCTGCTCGGGCGCAGCGCGACCTGGGCACGATCACCGGCACGGTGACCGATTCATCCGGGGCCGTGCTGCCAAACGCCACAATTACGATCACGGAAAACGCCACGGGGGAGAGCACAAAGCTGCAAACCTCCAGCAACGGGGATTTTACGCGTCCAGCGCTGCTTCCGGGAACCTACACCGTGAAGGCTGAAGCGGCGGGCTTTCGCCCGGCAGAGCAGCAGAATCTGGAAGTAACGGCGGGCAGCAGGGTGGGCGTTTCGCTCACGCTCGAGGTGGGCGGCACAAACCAGTCGGTTACTGTAACGGCCGAGGCCCCCGTGATTCAGAGCGAAAGCACGCAGCTAGGCGCCCAGTTGAACACGACGCAAGTGGCCGAACTGCCGTTGGGCGGACAGCGCGTATTCACCTATCTTGCGAGGCTCTCGCCTGGAGTGGTGCCGGGGGAATCCGGCCGCGATGCCGCTACCGGCAGCATGTCGGTGAACGGCGTCCGTTCTCTCGGCGAAAACAACTTCCTGCTGAACGGCGTCGACAACAACGTGAACGTCATCGACTTTCTGAACGGGGCCGCGTTCGTGATCGGGCCGCCGCCCGAAGCGATTGGCGAGATGCAGGTGCTCACCAGCGGCTACAACGCCGAGTATGGCCGCGCCGCCGGCGGCGTGGTGAACGTGAACCTGAAGACGGGCACCAATCAGATTCACGGCGGCGTGTGGGAAGTGTTGCAGAACGAAGACCTCAACGCTAACTCCTGGCAGAACAATAACGTTGGCGCTCCGAGAGCCGAAAACAGGCAGAACCAGTTCGGGGCGGCCGCTGGGGGCCCAATTATCAGGAACAAGCTTTTCATCTTCGGCGACTATCAGGGCACGCGAAGAAATTTTGTGAACAGTTCCGGCTTCGTGACCATTCCGACGCCGGCCGAGATTCACGGAGATTTCTCGCGGCTTTTGGGAGCGCAGATCGGTACGGATGCACTCGGCAGGCCGATCCTGCAGGGGCAGATATACGATCCGAACACAACGCGCACCGTGGCCGGGCAGCTGGTGCGGGATCCGTTTCCCGGAAACATCATCCCTTCGAACCGGTGGGACTCCGCCGCGGAGAAAATGCTCTCGCTGTGGCCTGCGCCGAACCAGCCTGTGCTCGCCACCGGCTTCCCGAAGAACGATTACTACTATCTCTCGCCCGGGCAGAACCCGATCAACTCCGGGGATCTTCGCGTGGATTACCGCTTGAGCGAGAAGAACAGTTTCTACGGTTCGTTCAGCATCAACGACACTACCAGCAGCAGCAAGCAGATCTTCCCCACAGGCACCGGTTCGGGCGGCTTCACGGGCGGGGATACCCAGGCAACCGAGACCAAGAATTTTCAGGTGGGCTACACGCGCGTCTGGAGCTCGAATATCGTTTCCGAGACGCGGTTCGCGGTGACGCGCCTGACGACTTCGATTATCGGACCCGATGGTAACGCGGGCGACTTATACAAAGCATTCGGAATCGGCGGATACGATCCCACTAACGATACGGCCGAAAACGGTGGATTGCCCGGAGTCAGCCCGAGCGACGGCACGCCCTACCAGAGCTTCGGCGCGGGCGGATACCAGCCGATGACCATGCATAGCTTCGTGCAGGACTACATCCAGAACGTGGCGATTTCGCACGGAGCCCACGCCTTCAAGTTCGGAGGGGAGCTGCGTCTGGTTTCCTATCCATTCATCCAGGTGACCGATCCGCATGGAGACTTCAATATTACGCGGAACTCCACGGCTTATCCGTCCACGACGAACTCGCTCAACAGTTCCACCGGCGATCCGATCGCGTCGTTTCTGCTGGGCGTCGTCGATACGGGCGCGATTTCAACGACCAACGAAATCAAATCGAAGAAGCAGACGTGGGCGGTGTTCGCGCAGGACGATTGGAAAGTTACCCGTAACCTGACGCTGAATCTGGGCATCCGGTACGAGCTTTTTTCGCCCACCTATGCGGCGGACGGAAGGCAATCGAACTTCGATTACAGCAACGCCACGCTGTACATCCCGCCAGGCCCGGACGAGAATGCCGCGCTGCCGCCGAACTTTGCGATGTCCTACCCGAACGTGACGGTGTCGCGCGGAATGGTCAGCAAGTACATGTTCCCGTGGGACAAGGCGGACGTAGGACCGCGGCTTGGCGTCGCCTATAAATTGCAGGAGAAAACCGTTGTGCGCGCGGGCTTCGGCATTTTCTACGGCGGCGAAGAGAACCTCGGCGGCAATCCGAACCTCGGTGAAGGGCCGCCGTTTAACATAACGGTCGAATTGAATAACCCGAGCACGTTCGGCATCAATCCATACCTGCCGGGGGGATTTTCCGGAGGGTTTCCGTCAAACGTCTTCAGCGTGTCGGCCCAGGTGCCGTTCCGCGGAATCAACACCGACTTCCGCAGCCCCATGGTGCAGAAATGGAACCTGGCGGTTCAGAGGGAACTGCCCGGCGGGATGGCGCTGGAACTCGCTTACGTCGGCAACCACCAGATCCACCAGATCAACCTGCACACGGCGAACACCTGCCCGAATTCCGGTTCCGCCGCCGCGCTGGCGAATCCCAACGTCTACTGCAACAACGACCGCCCGGTCGCGAACATCGGCCCGGGATGGGTGGTGGATACGAACGGGTACGGCAGCTACAACGCCTTTACCGCCAAGCTGGAGAAGCGGCTATCGAATGGATTGGAATTCATCAGCGCATACACGTGGTCCCACGCGATATCGGATGTGTGCACACCGCTCAGCTACCCGACTGGCTGCAGCGCGAATGGCTATCAGGGGCCGCCCGATCCGTATAATCTGCGGAGCGGCTACGCCAACGCGCTGTGGGACATTCGCCACAACTTCACCACGGGATTCACCTACGAGTTGCCGGTTGGCCGGGGCAGAATGTATGGGAACGACATGGGCCGGGCCCTCGATGAGTTCGTGGGCGGCTGGCAACTGGGCGGCATCATCACGATCCGCACGGGCATTCCTCTCAGCCTTTCGTATAACGGCTGCCAGGGGCAGTGGGCCATTTGCGAGCCGAACGTCGTGGCGGGCATGAATCCCAACGCAGCCCCTGCCGGAGGCCGGAGTGCGGCGCAATGGTTCAACACCGCCGCTGTGGTGGCTGCAGCACCGGGTACGGGAGGCGATGCGGGCGTGTTCAACATCAGCGCGCCCGGCAACAGCACTTTTGACGCATCGCTGTTCAAGACCTTCCGCATCACCGAGCGCTTCAACGCCGAGTTCCGACTGGAAGCTTTCAACGCGTTCAATAAGACGCAACTCGGGCAGCCCGACACCAATCTACAGGACGCCACCTTCGGTAAGATCACGACGAACCAGCTGGGAACAGAGCGACACGGACAAGTTTCACTCCGCGTGCACTTCTAGCCAATCGCGCGGCCTTCACGGCGAGCCCGGATCGTCCGGTCCGGGCTCGCGATGCAATTGGATCCACACACGAAGCGATCAGACGTCGAGCGGGGCCGAGCGAGAAAGTCTACTCGGACCCGCCTTTGCAACTCTGTCCGATGGTGCGCAGCTTATAGCTCGCCAGACGGCAACGTCAACTCCACCCGAATCAACGATACGGCTCCGCTGCTCCCGTCACACGAACGTGAGTCACTTCAACTTCGATGCCAATGCGTTTGTGATCGCTGGGGTAGACAATCCGCCTTTGCACGCGGTGGAAAACGGGGTGGGCGGAGGAGTCGGGTTCTGCCTCTACAGCAGCACGAGCGGTTTCCCAACCAATACCTACAACTCCTCGAACTACTGGGTTGATGTGGTGTATCAGACCGAGTAACTCCCGCCGCGGGAAGCGATTGCTTTGTGCGATTCAAGTCTGTTCGTGTTTATGTGCCTTTCGGGACAGCTCTTCTCAACTGAGACGTTCACACTCCTATCGTATGGAAGAGAAAAATTCCTCTCGGATGTATGCAGCGCGAGAGCTCGACGGGGTGGAACTCGACCAATTCGTCTCAGAAGAAGACATCGATTCAGGCGCGATTACGCACGCCCCCACCATAAGCGCCAAAGTTGCTCAACCTGAAGATCAATTTGAAACCCGAAGACGAACTTGTTTCGGCATTCAGTGACCATGCGGGGTTCAACAGTGGAGACCAGAGATGGCGCAATTGTACGGGGCCGTTTTAGTGTTCGCTCTTCAGCTGATCTTCCGGATGACACAGATCATGCGCCGCTGGAATTACTAGGAGTTGCGCCGACCCCTATTTTGGCCAAGAAATCGACTGAGAGAACTGGAGGCCAGCAATGAACCTATCAGCGGTAAGCACGACACAAATAATCATAGCCATCGCCCTTGTGGTTGTCGCAGGCATAGCGATTTGGCTTTTTGTTCGTAAACGCCGAACGGAAAGGCTACGCGCCAAGTTTGGCGGCCCAGAGTACGCCCGCGCGGTGAATGAAGGCGGGGGCCGGCGACAAGCGGAAGCCGGGCTCGACAAGCGCGCAGATCGAGTGGAGAGTCTCCACATCCGCCCGCTCGGTCCGGAAGATCGCGCTCGCTTCGTGGAGTCCTGGCGCAGGGTGCAGGCACGGTTCGTAGATAGCCCCGGAGGTGCGGTGACGGAAGCCGATCAACTGCTGGGCGATGTGATGTCCACACGCGGCTATCCGGTAAGTGATTTTGAACAGCGTGCGGCGGATATTTCTGTGGACTATCCGTTGGTGCTGGAGAATTACCGTTCCGCCCACGAAATCGTGCTTCGTCGAACGCGGGGGCAAGCGAGTACGGAAGAATTGCGCCAAGCAATGATTCACTACCGAACGCTTTTTGACCAGCTGGCCGCCGAGCCTGAGTTAGCTCGGGCCAAGGCAGCATCATAAACCGAGGTTCAGAGGCGAAAAAGAGAGTTGGGTCGCCGGGATTGCGAGACGCGGACATTGCATCCTCAACTTATGGGTGAATACGCGATACCACCGGCTTGCGCAGTCTCGCTACTGTCCCTGGGGTTTGACATGGAGTGAGATGGCGGAGTTTCTAAATGATCGTCAGAGCACAATTCGCATGCTCGCTTTTCGCCTGTTTGGCCGCTGCAGCATGCGTTTCGGCTCAGACCTGGAGCGCGCTTTCAGCAAACCAAAGTATCGTCGTTCAGATGGCGCGGGCTCAGGCCGAAAACCGAAGTCACTTTCACCCCTATACCGTCACGCGCGAGTACAAACTGTTCAGGGGCAATAATCGCGATGAAGCCAAGGCCCTCGTCGTCGCCGAGATAACCGCCGTACGCGCGGACTCTAAACAATATGCCATCGACAATCCGGGCGAATCCGGGTTCGGAGAAAAGATCGTTCGCAAAATGCTGGACAGCGAGGTGGCGTTCGCAAAGGATTCGGGCTCGAACGCCATCACACGCGACAATTATGATTTCGTGTTTGTTCGCGAGGATGAGTTTGGCGGGAAACGCTGCTATGTGCTGGAGCTGCTTCCGAGGCAGAACTCCAAAAACCTGCTCCGCGGGACCATTTGGGTGGATGCCGACACCTACCTTCCTTACCGCGTCGAGGGCGAGCCTGCAAAGAGTCCCTCTTGGTGGCTGAAGGATGTGCACATTGTTCTCCTGTATGGTCCTGTTGGCACAATGTGGCTGCAGACGTCTTCGGAAGCTGAAGCCAACGTTCGAATCCTCGGTGTGTCCACGATGGTTTCACGAGACGTGAAATATCAAATCGGCGACCTCGTTCCTGGTGCTTTATCGGCCCAGACAATCGTTTCGGCAGGGGCGAAGACCGGGGAGGGAGCGTGGTGAACATCGCTTCCTTGGCCTCGCTTCCTTGGCCGCACACAGAAGCTAGCGCGAGCCGACGGAATTGCGCACGGATTGGATCAGCGCCGGAGAATTGTAGCCCACGCCATCCTTGAAAACCGTTTCAACCAGCTCGATGGAATCGATTCTTTCGGCAGGGTTGCCGTTGATGACGATCATGTCGGCCTGCTTGCCTGCGGCGAGCGTTCCAATGTGGCCGCTCTCGCCCAGGTATTCGGCCCCGTTCGCGGTGGCGATATGAATCGCCTCGACGGGAGTGAAGCCGGCCTTGACTAGCAACTCAATCTCGCGCTGGTCTCCAAAGCCGGCGAGGTCGCCGCCGAAGCCTGTAGGGTCCTCGCCGGCCAGCAGCAAGCCGCCTGACGCGACAAACGCGCGTTCAAACTCCATTTCCTTCTTCAAGAGGACGGCCCAAGGCGAGCCGATGCTTGCTGCGATCTCCCCTCGAATTCTCAGGTAATCCTCGCGCGAAGCAGGAAACAACGTATCGAGAAGAGCGGGTTCTTCGGGCGCCTGGTCGGGCACAAAAGTTTCAAATACGGGAAGGGTGGAAGTCACGGCGACGTGGTGCTGAACAAGATCGCGGATCATGTCCTGGACGGGAGCCGAATTCACATCCAGCTGTGCCAACGTCGATTCGGTGAGTTTGTCCGCTGGGCAGACGTCCGGCTCCTTGCCGGGATCGAATTCCGTGTCAACCAGGAGACCGTGTTCGAGGTTGTCGATGCCGAGGCCGACGGCTTCGCGAAAACCAACCGCACAAAGATGTCCGGTCACTTTGATCCCGCGCCTGTGAGCCGTCGCGATGGCGGCGGCTAGCTGGGCCCGGGTGATGCGCATGTAGACTTTGACCGATGTCGCGCCCTTATTGGTCCATTCGTCGACGAGCGCGCTGGCTGCTGCGGGGCTGGGCAGGGAATCCAGGTAGGGACCGGTGACGTGCATTTTGGGTCCCGCGAGCCAGCCTTTGTCAATTTGGCTTTTCAAGCGAAGATCGGTGGCAGGCTGAATCGCGCCTGCTGTTCGAATGGTTGTCACACCGCTGGCGAGGTAGAGGCGGGGGAAACTGTAGCCCATTTCGGTGTAGGCCGATGTGTCGCCAACCGAAGGGTAGAACATGTGGTCGTGCATTCCCACGATCCCGGGGATGACCGTGCGGCCCGTGAGCTCCAGCACCTGAGCCTGCGGAGGGATAGAAACGGCGGCGAACTTTCCGATCGCCTGGATCCTGCCACCGACGAGAACAATCGTGGAATCCTCAACAGGGGGCGCACCCGAACCATCGATGACGCGCACGTGGGTGAGCGCTACGACCGGCGCATTCACCGAGATGTATTCCTTGACTCCGTAGCCCGGCCAGCCGGGAAGCATCTCCCGCCACATTCTCCAGGTAACGAGCCCCGCCGAGAGGATCAGAACGGCGATCAGGGGAATGTTTTTTCGCGTGAGGACGCTTTTCATACGTGGAGTTTACATGAAGGGGTTTGAATCCTGCTGCAAGCCTGGGGCCGGATACCTTCGATGCCAGCAATGGTTCGATCGGCGTGACCTTCAGCTTGAGCGGGTCGCCCACTTCGACTCCCGAGGCGGCGATTGTCGGGCTGGATGATCTGGGGTAGGCATGACGAAGAGGTCTGCTGGGAGCTCACAGATTGGATGGAGAGCAAGAAAGCATAGCGCAACGGATTTGCTGCGCCAGATTCCTTCGATTGGTCCGATCCGGGCAGCTCTGCTCGTCGCTCTGATTCAGACTCCGCATCGCTTCCGCATCAAGCGGCATCTCAGCCCAACTAAGTTGCTGAAAAAATGGCGGGGACGACGAGACTCGAACTCGCGACCTCTGCCGTGACAGGGCAGCGTTCTAACCGACTGAACTACGTCCCCACTCGCTGAATCACAAACGCAACGCGTTTAATGCGAGACGTATCTTAACACATCTGCGGGAGGAGCCTGAAACGCGAAGGCGGAATTATCAATTTCCATCTATTGAACGGATGTTGATGGTGGGCGGTCAGCGATTTGAACGCTGGACCTTCCGGGTGTAAACCGGATGCTCTAACCGCTGAGCTAACCGCCC
>JBEKTG010000012.1:0-19298 GCA_049516275.1 Candidatus Acidiferrales bacterium | reverse complement strand
CGAATTACGATCATGGGATGCTGAAGAAAATCTTCGGCGGCACCGGGCAGAGCAGCATTCGCGCCAGCTACGGGCTCTTCTATACGGAATTTCCCGGAATCAGCGCCGGCATCATGTACGCGGTCCCTCCCTTTGGATACAACTACCTGAGTCCCGTGGAGCCGCTGCTGGCCACTCCCTTCACCAACGCGGGAGACGGCACCAAGAACATCAATCCCTACCCGCTCACCTTCCCGCCTCACAACGTGTCGGCGACAAATCCGAACAAGACCTTCAATTTTGCGAACGTAATTCCCATCAGCGCGGACCCCTTTTGGTACTACCGAAACTCGGTTCCTTACACGGAAGATTACATGCTGTCTATCCAGCGCCAGATCACGCCGAGCCTGTTGTGGACAGCGAGCTACGTCGGGAACCAGGGGCACCACCTGATCGCGGTGGTCTCAGCCAACCCCGGCAATCAGGCGCTCTGTCTCAGCCTGAGTCAGGCCGCCAATGTCGCCCCCGGCACGCAAACATGCGGCCCGTTTGGAGAGGACGGCACGTATACCACCGCCGCCGGCAAAGTAATCCAGGGTACGCGGACAGGATTGGGATCGAACTATGGCGAGGACACGGCTCAGAAAACGATTGCCAACTCTAATTACAATGCGCTCGAAACCAACCTCCGCTATGTCGGCAAGAACTCGAATTTCCTCCTCGGCTACACGTACAGCAAGTCCATCGACCAGGGCTCGAATATCGGAGAGCAGCTCGACCCGCTCAATCTCGCCTTCACCCGCGCCATTTCCGCTTTCGATCTGCGGCACAACTTCGTAGCCAGTTACCGCTACGCGCTGCCTTTTGACCGCATCTTCCACCGCTCGGATCGGCTGACGCAAGGCTGGTCCATTTCCGGCACCACGCGCTTCTCGACGGGCTTTCCCGTCACGCTCTTCGACGATTCGGACAATTCGCTCCTGGGAACTCTGGGCAACGGCGTGAACAATTACCTGCTCGATACGCCGAATTACAACGGCGGCCCGCTCAGCATCAACACGAATCCCAGAAACGGCCGCCCCGCGTTCAACACGTCGGCCTTCAGCCCCGAAGCGCTGGGACAGCTGGGCAACGCGCGCCGCCGGTTTTTCTACGGCCCCGGAATCGATAACTACGACATGACTGTCGCGAAATCGCTGCGGATATCGGAATCCAAGTCGCTCGAAATGCGTGTCGAGGGCTTCAACGTCTTCAATCACGCCCAGTTCTACGCATCGTCCACCGGCGTATCCGCCGTGGACGGCGAAATCAACGACCCGAACTTCGGCAAGATCGTAAACGCTGCGGCCCCCCGTCTGATCCAGCTCGCCGCCAAATTTTCTTTCTAAGATTCCGCTGGCTGAATTAACCCACGCTTCCCCGGGGACTTTGATATCCTTCCCGGGAAGCGCTCCGACGAAAATGTCCACGACACTGCTTCCTCCGCCTGTTGCTCCGCAGCCCAAAAGACAAAGGTCGCTCTCCGATCGCAACGGTAACGGATCGGGCCGCGGAAATGCCGGCTACCCTGGCGATCCCCGGCGAGACAATCCGGAGCCGGACCCTGAGCGATGGGCCACTCCGCTGGGGGCTTACCGCACGGCCAGTTGGTTTGCCGTGTTTTCCATCATGTCGGTGTTTGCGACCCTCACCCACGTCCTCGAATCGCGCTGGGTGCATTCGAAGGATTGGGTCTCGGTGGCGCTTCCTCATATTCTCTACGTCAACACAGCCGTGCTGCTGGCGAGCAGCCTGACCATTGAGCTTGCGCGCGTGGCGGCAGCCCGGCAGAACGCGGTCCGCTGCGTCCGCTGGCTGCTCGCGACTCTCCTGCTCGGCTTCGCGTTCGTGGCGGGCCAGCTGGTGGCATGGCGGGAACTCGTTTCGCGGGGACTCTACGTTGCGTCCAACCCGGGCAGCTTTTTCTTCTATTTCCTCACCGCGACGCACGGGTTGCACTTGCTCGTGGGGATTCTGGCTTTGGCGGGAGTCGTGCTGTTCGCAGGGCGGCTGGCTCGAAAGAATCGCCAGGAAACGGCGGTCGGCGCGCTGTCCATCTACTGGCACTTCATGGACGGTCTCTGGCTCTACCTGTTCGTGCTTCTGTTTGCAACCATCCAGCGTTAGCCGAACGCTAGTGTCGCGCGCGGCGCTGAACCTTCACTGTGGACATCGGCTCCTGCAACCAGCGCAGCAGCGAGTCCACGTTTCTCTCCCACTGCACCGAAGCGAGATAGTCCCGCGCGTCGCCTGCCCAGCGAGATAGCGACCGGCGGGAGAACTGCCAGCGCGACGATGACCAGCGGGACAATGCCTCCGTAATTTCTTGCACGCGCGCCGAAGCTTGTCGCAGCGCGCCGCCAAAAGATTCCCGCAAATCCGCCAAATCGACGTACTCTTTTCCCCGCAGTCTCGCGCGGGACGCTGGGGCGATCCGCCGTCGCTGCGTCTCCGAGCCGGACTCGCGCTTCGGTCCGCCACTTTCCGCGCGCGCACTCCCGGCTTCCGTTTTCCAGTTATCGCGAGATATCTCCGTGACATTCGAAGCCCCGGATGGGGAACTGACGATCCGCAACCCCTGCCGTGAACCGTCGTGCTGCGCTGCGATCGCCTCTGAGAGCCAGACCGGTTCCGCTTCGTTCGTGATGTCCGCGAGAAGAGCCTCCTCAGTTGTGCAGGAAATGGAAGCCGCCGCAGCGGACTGGCTCGTCAGAGTCAGAACAGGAACTACTGAATCCGCCTCGATCAGCGTTTCACGAGAAATCTCGCTCGCCATGAAGGGAGCAACCATCGTCTGCGCTGGTCTGCCCTCATCCAGTTGAAGCTGCCGCGCCACGTTTTCGATCACTCTGGCCCCCACAGGCCGAGTCTGCTCGAGGTACGCCTGAATGAGCGCATGCTCGCACAGCATGTTCATCACTCGCGGGATTCCACGGGAGTACCGGTGCACCGCGTCGGCCGCCTCGGCCAGAAAAATCGTCGCCGGCGGCGCCCCGGCAAAGTCAAGGCGCTTCTGGATGTAGCCATGCGTTTCTTCCCCGCTAAGCGCCGTCATCCTGCAGCGCACGCTGATCCGCTGCCGCATCTGGCGAAGCTCCAACCGGTTCAGAATCGTGTCCAGCTCCGGTTGGCCGCACAGAAGAATCTGAAGCAGTTTCTCGTGGGGAGTCTCCTGGTTCAGCAGCATCCGGATTTCTTCCAGGACGTGAACCGGCAGGCCCTGTGCCTCGTCGATGATCAAAACCGCATTCTTGCCGCTCCGGTATCGTTCCAGCAGCCATTGATTCAGCCGCAAAAGCGCGCTCCCCTGCGCGCCAGGAATGGCAAAGCTCGCGAGCATCAAATCGAACAGCTCGCTGACCTGCAGCCGGGGATTGAAAATAAAAGCGGCGGGCGTTCCCTGCCTCTGCAGCCACTCGATGAGGTAGTTGACCAGCGTCGTCTTGCCGGTGCCTACGTCTCCTGTGAGCACCATCAGCCCTTTGCGGGCTTGTATCGCGCCCTTCAGATCGACCAGCGCATTCTGGGTTCGTTGGTTCAGGAACAGATAGCTGGGGTCCGGATTTACATTGAAAGGATTTTCACGAAGCCCGAAGAACCGGAAGAACGCGAGGTATGTTTGATCCATATGATTTCTGGCGCCCTCGGGCGGGTCTGTCAGTGGCCCGGTGAGGGAAGTTCGATGATCCGCAAAAGACCTTACAAGGGGAATACAGGTTTCCCCCCGGATGAGAGAAAAATGTAAGCCAACCAGTACTAGTAGCTGTGGAAAAAGTACGGACTTTCGCCTCGTCGCCGCATTCCCTTCAAAAAGATTCTATCTGTTGCATTTAGTCAGTTGGATAGCTATAACGGTGTGCGCCATTTCGTCGTGGATGGTTTCGGTCCAGGCTCCGGAATCCGATCGCCAATTGAGGGCTCAACAAGAAAATGTTCCAACAAATTCTTAATCCGACGGGAAATCTGTGGCTTACGGTTTTCGCTTCGCTGGTGCCCCTTCTCGCTCTCCTCTTCATGCTGGCGATCCTCCGCATGACGGCATGGCTCGCCACGATCTGCGCGGGCGTGATCACCATGCTGGTGGGGGCTTTGGTATGGCACGCGCCGCTGGCGAGCATGCTCAAGTCATACACCCTGGGCGGTCTGACAGGCTTCTGGGTGATCGACTGGATCACTTTCTGGGGCTTGATGATCTTCAACACGATGGTACTCACCGGCGTGTTTGAACGCTTCAAGAACTGGATGGTCCACCACGCCACAGCCGATATCCGCATTCAAACGATCATGCTGGCCTGGGCTTTCGGAGCGCTTCTCGAAGGTGTCGTCGGATTCGGCTACCCGTGGGCCGTGGTTGTGCCCATCCTGGTCGGTCTGGGAATCGGCGATCTGGACGCGATCCGCGTCGCCGCGCTCGCCAACAACGCGCCGGTCTCTTACGGCGCCCTGGGGGCCCCCATCCTCGGCCTCGCCGCCGTGACGGGGCTCCCGCTGATGGCGCTTTCGGGCTCGATCGGAAACATCGTCGCGGTGCTGGCGCTCCTGCCTCCGTGGGTTCTCATTTATCTCGTGAGCGGATGGGAAGGCGTCTTCGAAGCGTGGCCTCTCGCGATCGTCGGCTCGCTCTCTTATATCGCCGGGCAGTGGCCCGTCGCGCACTACCTGGGGCCGTATCTGCCTGACCTTTCCGGCGCGCTCGTCTCCTTCTGGATTCTCTTCGTCTTTGTGAAAATATGGCACCCGAAGACGATCCGCGGATTCGGAGGCGTGCCGCTCGCCCCGACCGCCGTTTCCGCCGCCGAGGTCGAGATGTTCACCTCGCCGCGCGAATCGTTCATCATCTGGTTCCCGTACCTGGTACTCATCGCGGTGGTCGTCTCATGGACGGGACCTTGGTCGCATCTTCCGGCGATCAGTTGGTTCAAGGTCTCCATTGGGGCCATCTCCTCGATCACCCAGAAGCCGGTGCTTTCGCTCTTCAATTTCACGCCTTTCGCCGGCGGAACCTCGACGCTGGTGTCTTTTATCGTGATCTTCACTCTCTTGCGGCCCAAGTCCGGCACGCTCGGTGCGGTTTTCGCCAAGACGTTCAAGCAGATGTGGGGGGCGCTGCTAGTGGCATTTTTCACCTTCGCTCTCGCTTACATCTTCGTGTTCACCGGCATGGCTAACTCGCTCGCCTACGGCCTCTCGAAAATCGGTAGCTTTTTCGTGATCCTGGCCCCGATTCTCGGCTGGATTGGCGTGGCCCTCTCCGGCAGCAATACCACCACCAACGCGATGTTCGGACCTGTCCAGCTGATGACCGGAAGGCTTCTGGGATTGCCGCCGCTCCTGTTGCCCTCTTTCAACTCGGTCGGAGCCGAAGTAGGCAAGCCCATCTCGCCTCAGACGGCCAGCGTCGGCGTATCCACCAGCAAGCTGGTGCGCGGCGAAGGCCAGGTGATCCGCCACAACATGGGCTGGACGCTCATCATGCTGGCCTATCTCATCCTGATCGCGATCTTGTTCAACAAAGTGTTTCCGAACCTGATGCTGCACTAGCCCGGAGAACTCGTTCCAGACCGGCAGCCGGGCCTGAAACTCTCCGGCTGCCGTTGAGTTGTGTAAATTGCGGGTGATACACTTCCTCCATGCCTAAAAAGAAAAAGTCGACCACGAAGAAAAAATCGGCAGTGAAATCAAAGAAGCCGGCACTAAAGAAGAAAGCGGTCAAATCGAAGAAGCCGGCTCCAAAGAAGCTGGCGAAGCCAAAGAAGCTCGCTCCGGCCAAAAAGCCCGTATCGAAGGAAACTGCTCCGAAGAAAGCCGCCGGCCGTAAAGCGGCGCCGCGGAACCCGCGCCGGCCTTCGAGCAGTCCAAACGAAGCCCTCCCAATGATCAAAGGTCCGGGCGCCGGCTCGGGCGGCCAGTCCGGCGATATCGAGGGGCTTTCCGACGTGGAGAGCGCCGATTCCGAGAGCGTCGAAGAACTCGTCGAGGAAGGCCAGGACTACGAGGCCGAACTCGTAAGCGCGGTCGAAAACGCGCCCGACCCTGACCAAGGCGAACTCTCCACCGAGGTTCCCGAAGACGATCTCGATCCGGACGCCGGCAGCTTTTCCAAGCGGAATCGCCTCTAGGCTCGTCCGCTTCCAGGCACCCAATCCCGTGTCCGGTTCGTCGCTGGCGCGGGCCACCCATCCTTGTTCTATCGAATCCCAATACGGTAAGGTTGTGTCTGCAATCCGGGCCGGTGCATGAACTGGAGCGAAACTTCCAACCTGGCGATCGAAGCTCTTCGCGCGAATAAGCTGCGCGCGACCCTTACCATGCTCGGCGTAATTATCGGCAGCGCGTGCATCGTGCTGGTGGTTACCGTGGCGCTGGCCGGAAAGCGCTACATCGGCGACCAGATCGAGGCGGTCGGCTCCAACATCGTTTACGCCTGGCTCGAGCAGTCCAACACTTCGCAGAACGTCAGCCTCGCCGACCAGATCTCCGTCGGCGATCTCAACGCGATCGAGCAAGGGGTTCCGCAAGTCACCCACGTTTCCGGCACCAACGACATTCCCATGACCGTGGTCGCGGCCAGAAAGGTCTGGCCCGTCAAGCTCATCGGCGTCACCCAGGGCTTTCAACAGATTCGCAAACTGGTGATTTTGCGCGGGCGCTATTTCGACGATGCGGATTTCTCCACGGTCAGCAAGGTTTGCGTCGTGTCCGAACACCTGGCGCAGATCGCTCTTCCCACCGACAATCCCGTCGGCCAGGAGATCCACGTGGGAGAGCTGAGCTTTACCGTGATTGGCACCTTCCGCGAACGCGTGGGCACCTTCGGTCAATCGGAAATCCGGGACGATTCGGTGCTCGTCCCTTTCCCCCTGATCAAATACTACGCAGGCGACAACTACATCGTCACGCTGTACGCGCAAGCCGATCGTCCCGAGGACGTTCCGGAGGTCACCCAGGACGTCACGCGCATCCTGCAGAGCCGCCACCGGCCGGAGGCGAACTATAACGTTCAGAACCTCACCTCCATTCTCCAGACCGCGCGCAGCATCTCCGTCGCGTTGACCGTGGTACTGCTTCTCATTGCGATGCTGGCCCTCGTCATCAGCGGCATCGGCATCATGAACATCATGCTGGTGACGGTCACCGAGAGGACGCGCGAGATCGGAATTCGCAAGGCGATTGGCGCGCAACGGAAGGAAATTCTGTATCAGTTTCTGATCGAGGCGGTGCTCATCAGCGGCGTCGGAGCGTTGATCGGCATCGCCATTGCCGTGGCCATACCGTTTGCGATCGAGGCGCTCGTGCAGTTCCTGCCGGTGCCCGGGGGAATCGTCATCCCGATCTCGTGGCTTTCGGTGGCAGCGGCCTTTATAGTATCCTGCGCCACAGGCGTACTTTTTGGATACCTTCCGGCGAAGAAGGCCGCCAGCCTTCAGCCTGTTGAATCTTTGCGTTACGAGTAGCACAAGCCCTTCCTGATGGTGTATGCGCAGGCGTCCCGGAAGGCATTCGCAGCCGCGGTCTCAGCGTAAGGGGTTACCGAAATTGTGCGGAATTGCAGGCTTCACGCGTAAAAACTGGGCGCCCGGCCCCGGCCGGATCCAGAGCGCCGTCGCCTCCATCATCCATCGCGGCCCCGACCAGCAGGGTGTGTTCGAGGGAGACCTCGTCGCGCTCGGCGCCACCCGCCTGAAAATCATCGACCTCGATACCGGCGATCAGCCGATTTTCTCCCCGGATCGCGATTCCGTCATCGTCTTCAACGGCGAAATTTACAATCATCTCGAAGTGCGCGCGGAACTCGAAGCGTGCGGCCACCGCTTCCACTCCCGCACCGACACCGAGACCGTGCTGCACAGCTTTCTCGAATGGGACACCGCCTGCTTTTCCCGCCTTCGCGGCATGTTCGCGATCGCCATCTGGACCGCGTCCAAAAAGCGCCTAGTGCTTGCGCGCGACCGCATGGGCATCAAGCCGCTTTACATCGCGCGGCGGGGCGAAGATCTGCTCTTCGGTTCGGAACTCAAGACCATCTTCATTCACCCCGAGTTCGACCGCCGTCTGGACCCTGCCTCTTTGGATTGTTATCTCGCGCTGAATTACGTTCCCTGCCCTTTCACGATGGTCGAGGGAATCGAAAAGCTTCCTCCGGGGCATTTTCTCGAATGGCAGGACGGCAGAATCCGCACCGACTCGTATTGGACGCTGCCGGAACCGCACGCTGGCAGCCGGACCCTCGAATCCGCCCAGGAAGAGCTCGACTCGCTCCTCCAGAAGTCCGTGCGCGAGCATTTGCTCTCCGACGTTCCCCTCGGCGTGTGGCTCAGCGGCGGAGTGGATTCGTCCACGGTGCTGCATTACGCCGCGAACGCCTCTCCCTCGAAACTGAAGACGCTCTCGATCTCGTTTCGCGGCCGGACGTTCGATGAGAGCAGCTATATTCGTGAAGTCGCGTCGCAGTACGGCACCGACCACGAACAGTTCGACCTCAATCCGGACGTGAATCTGCAGGATGCCATCGAGGAATTCTCGCAGTACGCCGATGAACCCAACGCCGATGCCGGCGCGCTGCCCGTCTGGTTCTTATCAAAGATGAGCAAAACGAAAGTCACCGTGACCCTGAGCGGCGAGGGAGCCGACGAACTTTTCGGCGGCTACCTCACCTATCGCGCCAACGTCCTGGCAAAAAAAGCCCGGCGCTTGCCTTCTTCGGCGCTGCGCCTGGCGCTCGCCGCCACCCGACTCCTGCCTGTCTCGGACGAAAAGATCAGCTTCGAATACAAGGTGCGGCGCTTTCTCGAAGGCTCCTTGATGGCCCCTGAGCGCGCTCACGTGTATTGGAACGGCACTTTTTCGGACGCCGGCAAACGCGCCCTGGTGAACGCGCCACTCCCGGGCGCGCTCGATAAAATCCTCGCGGAATTGAGGCAGGCGTCTTCAACCGGTGACGATGTGGCGCCCTATCTCTGGTTCGACCAGAAATATTTCCTCCCCGACGACATCCTGAGCAAGGTCGACCGGATGAGCATGGCTCACGCCGTCGAGGTGCGCCCGCCCTTCCTCGATCATCGCATCGTGGAATTTGCCGCCACGTTGCCGTCGTCGTTCAAAATTCGAGGCGCGCGCCAGAAATTCATTCTCAAGAATTTGATGGCATCGAAATTGCCGCGCTCGGTGATCCGGCGGAGCAAAGTTGGATTCGATATTCCCGCGCACGAATGGCTGCGAGGCCCGTTGCGCGCCCTTTTGCTGGACACGCTCGGTAGCGTAGGATCGGAGCACTCGCAATTTTTCAGGCAGAGCGGGATCCAAGCCGCCGTGAACCGGCATCTTAACCGGCGCGAAAATCTCGGTTATCACCTTTGGGGGTTATTGGTCCTATTCCTGTGGATGAAACGATGGCGGATTCAAACAGCGCCCCGGGCGGCTCAGTTGGGGCCGCTGGCGGAAAGCGTTCTTACGTCTACCTAGCCGTTCTTCTGGTTGCCAGCGCGATCTATTTAGGGTGCATCGTTTCTCCACCGTCGCTGATGGACGATGTGGATTCCGTGCAGGCGCAGATCGCGCGGAACATGCTCACCTCCGGCGACTGGGTCACCGCTCGCCTCGACGGCGTCGATTATTTTGAGAAGGCTCCTTTCGTCTACTGGGCGATGGCCGGTTCCTACAGGATTTTCGGCGTCCACGACTGGTCGGCGCGCATCCCCATCGCCCTTTCCTCGATCGCGCTCGCGTGGCTCACGGCGGCCTTCGCCACGTGGGCTTTCGGAAAAAGGGCGGGGCTCTACGCTGGACTCTGCATCGCGACGTGCGTCGGGCTGTTCCTGTTCACCCGGATATTGATCCCCGACGTGATGCTCACCTTCAGTATTGCTCTCGCGATGTGGGCCTTTCTTCGCGCACTCGACGAAGAAGAGCCTCACCCGCGGTTGTGGGCCGCTATTCTCGCCGGGAGCCTCGGGCTGGGCTTGCTGTTAAAAAGCCTGGTCTCGGTGGTATTTCCGGTGGGCGCCGGTCTCGTGTATCTGGCGCTCACGCACCAGATCTTTTCCCTCCGCACGTGGAAGCGACTGCGCCCCTTCAGCGGCGCGTTGATAGCCCTCCTGATCGCGGCGCCCTGGCACATTCTGGCTACCCTTCGGAATCCTCCGTATTTCTCGTTCACGCTTCACAGCGGGCCCAACCAGTACCACGGCTTTCTCTGGTTTTTCTTCATCAACGAGCAGTTGCTGCGATTTCTGAATCTGCGCTACCCGCGCGATTACAATACCGTTCCGCGCTTCCTTTTCTGGACGCTGCATCTCGTCTGGCTGTTTCCCTGGAGCGTTTACTTCCCCGCCGTCGCGCGTCTCTCCTTCAAACCGGTAGACCGCGCCGGCCGCACACGCCTGCTGGCCCTTTGCTGGGCGGGATTCGTGCTCGTCTTTTTCACCTTTTCGACCACCCAGGAATACTATTCGATGCCCTTATATCCCGCGCTCGCGCTCCTGCTGGGCTCGGCCATCGCGATGGGTGGCAGCTGGGTTCGCTGGGGTACGCGCGCCTTGTCGGGCATTGCGGCGCTCGCGGCGATTGCCTGCTTCGCGCTGGTCTACCTGGTTCGTAAGGAGCCCACGCCCGGGGACATTTCCTCCGCTTTAAGCTCCCATCCCGACGTTTATACTCTCGCGCTCGGGCACATGCTCGACCTCACGCTCGCCTCGTTTGCCTATCTCAGGGTGCCGTTGCTTGTCGCGGGAATTGCGTTTCTCGTCGGCTGCCTGGGGACGATGTTTGCCGAAGGCCGGCGCGCAGCCCTGGCGATTGCCCTGATGATGGTTCTATTTTTTCACGCGGCGCGCCTCGCGATGGTCACTTTCGATCCGTTTCTTTCCTCGCGCCCCTTGGCGAACGCCATCCTGAAATCGCCTCCCGGCAAACTGATCATGGGCGACCAGTACTACACTTTCTCTTCCACCATTTTTTACACCAACCAGAACGCCCTGCTCCTGAACGGGCGCTACTTCAATCTCGAATACGGGTCCAACGCGCCCGGCGCCCCGTCCGTCTTTATCGACGACTCGCAATTGAAGAATCTGTGGCTTGAGCCCACCCGGTATTACCTCGTCGCGGACCACGAGCAGCTCCCTCACTTCGACGCACTTCTCGGACCGCTGAATCTCACCACGGTAGCCTCCAGCGGCGGAAAAGCGGTGCTCACCAACCATCCCTTGGCGACCAGCGGTGGTTGAAAACGATGTGCCACCGATAGAAGAGGGCTACAATCCGTGGGCAACGTCAAAAGAAGCCACGCTAATTGCAGATACGATTACTGTAGTAATAAAAGCACATAAAACTCTTTGGAACTTTTCCCGGTTTTTGGGTTAAATCATTACTTACACCGATGTACCCGTTTGCTAACTCGGGCCATCTAAGACTGTTAGGGAGGCGACATGAAGATTGCCGTACTGGGCGGCGACGGTTACTGCGGTTGGGCAACAGCGCTTTATCTGTCCAAAAAAGGACATTCTGTGTCCATCGTCGACAGTTTCGCCCGGCGGCAGTGGGACTATGAGCTCGGCGTCCAGACGCTCACCCCCATCCTTCCCCTTCCAGACCGGCTGCGCGCCTGGCACCAGCACACCGGCAAGACCATCGAGTTGTATGTCGGCGACGTAACCGACTACGAGTTTCTCGCCTCCACCATCTCCGATTTCGAGCCGGACGCCGTGATCCACTTCGCCGAGCAGCGTTCCGCTCCCTATTCCATGATCGACCGGCGCCACGCCTCGTTCACCCAGGTGAATAATGTCGTCGGAACCCTGAATCTCCTGTTCGCCCTTCGCGAACTGCGCCCCGATTGTCATCTGATCAAGCTGGGCACCATGGGCGAATACGGCACGCCCAATATCGATATTGAAGAAGGCTACATCACCATCGAGCACAACGGCCGCAAAGACGTGCTGCCCTATCCCAAGCAGCCCGGCTCCTTCTACCACTTGTCCAAGGTGCACGACAGCCACAACATCCTGTTCGCCTGCAAAGCCTGGAAGCTGCGCGCCACCGACCTGAACCAGGGCGTCGTCTACGGCACCGTCACCGACGAATCCGAGCTCGACGAAGCGCTCATCAATCGCTTCGACTATGACGAAGTTTTCGGCACCGCGCTCAATCGCTTCTGCGTGGAAGCGGCCGCCGGCCATCCGCTGACGGTCTACGGCAAGGGCGGCCAGACGCGGGGTTTCCTCGATATTCGCGACACGGTCCGCTGCGTCGAGCTCGCCTGTATGCACCCGGCGGCCCCGGGCGAATGTCGCGTCTACAACCAGTTCACCGAGCAGTTTTCCGTACTCGAGCTGGCCCAGATGGTGCAGGCCGCTGCCGCCAAATTGGGACTCAGCGTCGAAATCGAACATCTGCCCGACCCCCGCGTGGAAGCCGAAGCGCATTATTACAACGCCAAGCATTCCAAGCTGATCGACCTCGGCCTGCAACCGCACCTGTTGTCCGATTCCCTGCTCGATTCGCTCGTGAACATTGCCATCGAATACCGCGACCGCATCGATACCTCGCTCTTCATGCCCCAGGTCGACTGGAGAAAATCCACCAACCAGCGGCGCCGGCTCACGTCGGCAGCCGCGGCCAGCGCCTCTCCGTCGATCGCTCCTTTCACTCCACGCACGTTCGTGGATCGCGCTTCGGACGATTAAATTAATCAGACGATTTCGGTAACAATTTTGATTTGAAAAGACGGCGGGAACCAAACGCGGCGTAGCTGCGGCGGATCTGCGTAAACTAAATTAATCGGAAGCGTTCTGCGCGGTACCAGTGATTACCGGGACGAGCATTCCCCCTCGTATGTGGTAATCGATTCCCTTCCAGCGGATAGTCTTGCGTCCGAAGCTGGCCAGCCAGATCAGAAAAGCCGTCGCGTCCCAGAGCGGAATCAGCGGCATTTTCTTCCACACGCCGGAGTCTTTCAATCCCCGCACGCCGATCATCCAGGTCATGGCGACGCGCAGCAGCAGGTAGATTCCGAGGTACGCCGTGGCCACGGCCGCCGTCGGATGAATCGCCACCGCCAGCAGCGCCCACGGCAGTCCCCACGTAAAAATAAGCCCCAGATGCCCCCAGGGACGCATGCCGCGCATCACCGTCATCCAGCGCACGCGCTTGTAGAGCAAATCGCGGAGGGACTCGAAATCGGCAACCGCTTCCACGGTCTGCGGCAGCAGCTTCACTTCGTATCCCTGCTCGGCGATCAGCCGCCCCACCAGCAGATCATCCGCGGGTCGCGTTTCAATCATCTGGTAGCCGCCAAAACTGGCGAGGCTGCGCCGCGTCAGGACAATCGTCTGCCCCAGTGTGAATTTCACGCCGTCCAGTTGCCACGCCACCATCACTCCCGCAAAGAAATCCGACACCATTCCGATTGACTGCATCTTCTCCACAAAGGTGGTTTCCTTCGTGGAGACATAGAAGCAAGTCGCCGCGCCCACCTTAGGATCGCGGAACGGGCCGATCACGTTGCGCAGATAGTCGGGCCGCACCCGCACATCGCCGTCGGTGATCACCAGCATGTCGTGGCGCGCCTCGCTCACAAGCCGCACCAGCCGGGCCACCTTATCGTTGATGGCATCGCGCCCCGAGCCGTAGAGCAGGCGAATCTGCCGCTCCGGAAAATCGCTCACCAGCTTCTTTAGAACGGGAACGGCCGGGTCGTCCTCGTCCACGCAAAACAGGATTTCGTAATCGGGGTAATCCTGGCGGCAAAAACTTGCGTAGTTTTCGTAGGCTTCCACGTCGAGGCCGCGAATAGGTTTCAGGCAGCTTACCGGGGGAGTGAAATCCGTATTGCGAAGGCTTTCGTTCCGAGCCGCGGAGAAAAATCGCGCAGTGCTGTAGAGAACCAGGAAGTAGTAAATGGCTGGGATTGCGGCAACCCCAAGGAAAACTGTATCGATGGCCTTCAAGATCCTCGCACCTCAAAAACGGCCATGAACGAATCCTGTTGCCTCGCAAGCGAGTTGCAGGAATTTGGCCGCTGCGACACCAGCCCTCGAGACGAATCGAAATAATCCCCGGGACGGTCTTTCAGTTTAATCCTTTTGAATCAGGCGTATTCCCCGTAGTCGCGCGCAGTATAACACGAAACAAAAGCCGTCTTTTGCTATCAATTGCGCTTCGTGGTTCGTGGCGCGGTGTTTCCGACGATCAGGACCCCGCAACTGATGATGCTCACCCCATGCCGCTGCAACGGCTTCACCACCTCGTGCAGCAGAAAAAAGCTCAGCAACGCTACAATTCCGTAGGAAACCGCCGAGGCCGGCTGCACGAAGCTGTAGTCCGCCCACGAAAGCACCACCATGTAAGCCACGAAAAACGTCAGCAGCGACGCGATCCCCAGCCAAATCGTCGCCGTGGTAAATGCCCTCCAGAAGAAATCGAGCAGCGCCGCAGGAGCCCAGCTGTTGAGCGCGCCCACGCTCTTCATGCCCTTCCCCACCAGCACGTTCCCGAGCGGCTCAAACAGCACCACGACGAAAAGCGGGAGGTACGTCTTGAAGTGAATATTCCCGGAACGGTGCATACCCGGGCTTTCGCCCATTGTTTCCTTTCTTTCCACCAATGATTTCTTCATGCCACCGTAAGCATAACAGGCCAGCCTTGTCCAGCCTTGTCCACCCTTGAACCTGCGCCAGGCTAATCTGTACGTGGTCTTTTTCCACAGGGATTCCACAGGGAAAATTAAATACGGGCTTGTGAATTAACCAGGCGTTGTTATATCTTCCCAACCCTGTAACCAAAACCGAAGGAGCGCCTGTTGCCAGCAATTCGCATTCTCGTAGTAGATGATTATCAAGACTGGCGGCGCAGAATCAGTCAGCTGCTTCAAGTACATCCAGAGTGGCAAGTCGTCTGCGAAGTGTCCGATGGATTGGAAGCCGTTCAGAAGGCCAAGGAACTCAGGCCGGACTTAATTCTGCTAGATATCGGTCTCCCAGGACTGAATGGAATCGAAGCCGCCCGCCGGATACGACAACTCTCTCCCAACTCCAGGATCGTCTTCCTGAGCGCGGACAATTCCCAGGACGTGGTGCAGGTTGCTTTGAGCACGGGCGCTCAGAGTTGCGTTCATAAGACACGCGCCTCGAATGACCTGCTGCCTGCGATCGACGCGGTTCTGCGGGTAAACAATTTGTCAGCGGCATAATAAAAGGCTATAGCTTTCCCGATACCCCTGGAGCGCAAGCTCATCCCCGCCATTAGGTTTCATTCCATTCCGATCCGGTTCTTGTGAACCGCCTCGTTCGTTTTGTCGCCGGCATGCTGTTGACACACTCTCTACATTCATAACCGGGATGTACCCCCCTTCTTTGATCGGTTCTCTAAAGGCCGGTAATGTGGCTATCGCTGTTGCTACCCGGTCGTACCGGGATAGTTTTTCCCGAAGACTGAAGGCAGAGGGCTAGAACAGAGCCTGCTCGGGGAAGCAACGCAACTGGCTGAGCCTAAACTTTGACTGAAACCGGAGGGTGTAAACTTACGTCCTTGCTTTAGTAGTACTAGACTTCAGCGGAGTCCCTCGCGTGGAAAACCAGCAAGGGCAACATGCGCGGCCTGACGGCGAGCGGCTGTTCCAGAGTCTTTTTCATGCGGCTGCTATCGGGATCGCGGTGGAAGACCTGGAGGGGCGGCCTTTGTTTGCGAATCCGGCTCTTTGCTCCATGCTCGGATTCACCGAAGCGGAAATGCGAACCAAGCACTGCGTTGAGTTCTCTCCCCCCGAGGATGCCACGAAGGATTGGGCTCTTTTTGAGCAATTACGACAGGGTTCGATAGACAACTATCGTCTGGACAAACGCTTCTTTCGAAAAGACGGCACGCTGATCTGGGGCCGGCTCCGTATTTCTCTGATGAAGGATGCCGCCAGTTCATCTCCGCTGGTAGTCGCCGTAGTGGAGGACATCACGGAGAAAAAAGCGGGAGAAGAAAACCTCCGGCACCTGGCGAGCCGTCTTATCGAGGTGCAGGAGGAGGAACGGCGGCGCATCGGCCGGGAGCTTCATGACGACATCGGCCAGCGCCTATCCCTGTTTATAATGGAACTGGACGAACTCCATTCCTCTCTTGCTGAGACCGGACAAAACAACCAAAGTCTGCTCGCGTGGGAACTGCACGGGAGGGCCAAAGCGCTTGCAACCGATATCCAGAATCTTTCCCATGATCTGCACTCCTCAAAACTTGAATATCTGGGTTTGGATGTCGCTCTACGAAGTCTTTGCAAGAAAATCTCTAGGCAGCAAAACGTCCCAATAACCTTTCACGCTGAGGAGTTGCCTGCGAACTCGCCATCTGACCTGAAGCTCTGTGTTTTCCGCGTCGCACAGGAAGCGCTGAATAATGTGGTCAAGCATAGTCATACTCCCGAGGTTTTCGTCGAACTGACCCACGTTGACGACGCGATCGTTCTGAAGGTCAGAGACGTGGGTGTGGGTTTTGATCCCTCGGCTTCTCACCAAGGGATCGGGTTATCCACCATGCGAGAGCGTCTCCGGATGTTTGGAGGAGAGCTATTCGTGGAATCTATGTCCGGAAAAGGAACCACGATTATCGCTAAGGTGAAGCTGGAGAAGTCCCAAGCGGCCACGACAGGGTAAACCTTTCGCTGCTGGCGGCCGGTCAACGTCGCATAGAACCTGTAAGTCCCGAGAAGTCGGATAATCAGATACCGGGCTAGGACTCGACACTTCAGTTCAGATAAGCTGAGACGCTTCTCGGTCCAGAAATAGGCCGCTGTTAAAAAATAGCGACCTCAGACACACCGGGGCATGTCGAAAATCACTGCAGTTTTGGGAGAGAAAATATATTGTGGCAAGCAAGGAGGAAGTAAAAAGCATTCGACGGGAGGCCTCAAGGACCTCCTGGACCGCAAGGCCCGTCGGGGTACGATAGGGATCGGGACCGGGACGCGGATCACGGTCGACAGGATCACGGCCGAGAGGATCAATCTGCATCATGTCCACCAGGGGAGCATCGCGATCGGGATAAGGGTTGCGTCAGAGACTAGGGCTCAGCTACGGCTCGTCGGTGGAAAGTTTTGATTTCCATCGAACGAGTGGGAAGCGAACCGTTTGTTGCTCCGGAGTAAGGACTACAGGCGCGGGGCCATCAGGCCGATATGCGCCGCGGAGCGAGCTATTTCCCACAATTCGTCATCACGATTCGTCATAATGTTCGTCCGGCGGCTACAGCGGAGGCCCAGGCCCACTGGAAATTGTGGCCGCCGAGATGCCCCGTCACATCGACCACCTCGCCCACGAAGAATAAGCCCTTCACCTTCCTGCTCTCCATCGTCTTGCTGGAGAGTTCGTTGGTGTCCACACCACCCGCGGTGACCTCGGCCTTTTCGTAGCCCTCAGTGCCCGCCGGGGTAAGCTTCCATTCATGGGCTTGGCTCTCGAGTTCCGCCAGCCCCTGGTTCGACCAGTCTGATGACGCATGCAGATCGAGCCAGCGCGTCGCCAGTCGCTTCGGCAAAAACCGCTGAAACACGGAGCGAGCTCCCGCCATGTTTCTCACATCCCCTTCCCGAAGCGCCCCTGCCACTTCAAAACCGGGAGCCAAATCAATTTCGATGGGCTGGCTCTTCTTCCAATACGATGAAATCTGCAGGATCGCCGGCCCGCTCAAGCCCCTGTGTGTGACGAGCATCTTCTCGCGAAAGGACTGGCGGCCGGTCGCTACGATCACCTCCGCCGACACTCCCGCCAGATCGCAATAGCGCGCCCGGTCTCTCGAATCGAGAAGCAGTGGCGTGAGCCCGGGCCTGGTTGGCTCGATCTTCAATCCAAATTGCCGCGCCAGATCGTAACCGAACGCCGTGGCACCCATCTTCGGAATGGAAAGCCCGCCCGTCGCCACCACGAGCGCCGAAGCCTGGAACTCACCCGGGCCGCTGAGGCCTTCGGCGCGCACAATAAATTCCGTCGCGTTCCGCACCTCGCGAACTCTGCTGTTGAGAAACACCTTTACCCCGCCCGCCCGGCATTCCACTTCGAGCATGTTCGTAATATCTGTAGCCGCACGGTCGCAAAAGAGCTGTCCGAGGGTTTTCTCGTGATAGGGGATGCGATGCTTTTCCACCAGGGCGATGAAATCCGAAGGCGTATACCGGGCCAGCGCCGACTTCGCAAAGTGCGGGTTGGCCGAGAGGAAATGTTCGGGCCCGCAATGGATGTTTGTGAAATTGCATCGCCCGCCGCCGGAGATCAGTATTTTCTTGCCGGGCCGGTCCGCATGCTCGATGACGGCCACGCGGCGTCCGCGCTTCCCGGCCTCTGCCGCGCACATCAGCCCCGCGGCCCCGGCGCCAATGACCAGCACATCGAACCTTTGACCCATCACAGCATTCTCCGTCCGTCCCCGCGAACGAGCAAATGCAACGGACAAACCGGCAGATCCATAAGCGAGGACGCTGTCTCGAAGCAATCGCAACTTGCAGCGACCAGCCAAAGCGATTTGCGAGCGCATCTATCGCCTTCCTCCGCTATCATTGCAACTGTCGTCTTCAGCGATATCCGGCGTCGATCGTAGCCGCTTTCCGCCGGTTCACGTTTCTTAGAGGAGCGGTGGTGCGGAAATCCGAGACGTTCACGGCGCTGAATGGCCTGCGGTTCCTCGCGGCGCTCGCCGTCGTCATCTTCCATTACGCACCCCGCGTCGGCGGGTATGCGCGGCTGCCGGAAATTCTAAAGAACCTGATCGGGGAAGGACCCGCGGCGGTCGGCTTCTTTTTCATTCTTTCAGGTTTTCAACGGTGGGCCTCGCGTGCAGGCGGCCGACTTTTACTGGGCCAGGTTTGCCCGGCTCTATCCCGCGTATTTATTGGCTTTCCTTCTATTTCTGCCGATCGCCCTGCAAAGATACGTTGTCGATCCAGCGCCGGGAAGCGCGGGACGCCACACCTTCGTCCTCAGCGCGATTCTTTCCTGTCTCATGCTGCAATCATGGACGCCATTGGCGCAGGCCTGGAACGGTCCCAGCTGGTCGTTATCGGTGGAAGCGTTCATGTATTTGATGTTCCCGTTTATTGGCTATCGGCTAGCCACCGTCCGCCGCCGAAACTCTATTTTCATCATGCTGCTGGCGTGGCTGATTCCGTCGAGCCTCGCACTTGCGTACGTCGCCCGCTGGATTCCCGGTGACACCTGGCGGCTTTACGTAACCAACAATCCGCTCCTCTGGCTGCCTTTATTCGTGATGGGCATTTGCGCCAGCCGGATGGCTGCGGATTGGCGGAAGGTACC
>JBEKTG010000011.1:0-18962 GCA_049516275.1 Candidatus Acidiferrales bacterium | reverse complement strand
GGAGTTCTTTTCGTTTACTGGGGCATCCGCGCATGGATGCGTCGCGAGCAGGATGTCGCACGGGCGCAAGCGCATCTTCGCGGCGGCTCGCTGGTCCTCGTGGGACTGCTCGTCCTGGCGATTCCGCTGCTGCCTCTGCGTCACGCCAATCTGCTGCTGGGAATGGCGGGAGGGGTGCTTGTGTTGAGAGGAATCGCCAGCGCGCTGCTGTCGTTTCAAAAATCCGATCCCTCTTGAGAGCCTGTGTGACGGCGCGCACCAATCGTGACGGACGCCTTTGTGTCCTGACTTTGTCGCCTGACTTTCTTGTTCGCCTTTTTGTCTTGCCAGCCTGACGGGTTCCCGCTAATCTCCTCCAGCAACGATGGAAAGCCGGTCCGGGCAAGCATCTGCTCGCTTTGCTCCCCCAACTCAACCCTTCACAACCAACTTTTTCAGGAGAGCGCGATGCTAAAGGAATTCAAGGAATTTGCAATGAAGGGCAATGTGGTGGACATGGCCATCGGCATCATCATTGGCGCGGCCTTCGGGCGCATCATCACGTCGCTCGTAGGCGACATCCTCATGCCGCCCATCGGGCTTATGCTCGGCAAGGTGGACTTCTCCACGCTTTTCCTGAATATTTCCGGCACTGCCTATCCCACGCTCGCGGCAGCCAAAGCGGCCAACGCGGCCACCATCAATTACGGATCGTTTCTCAACACGGTGATCGACTTCATCATCGTGGCGTTCGTGATTTTCCTGATGATCCGCCAGGTGAACCGCTGGAAGCCGGCACCCGTCGCAGCCGCGCCCACGACAAAAGAATGCCCGTATTGCGCCTCGCAGATTCCGCTCAAGGCGTCGCGCTGCCCGAACTGCACGTCCGAGCTTCGCGCATAGTTATGGCTATAGTTATAGTTAGTTGCGAGATACCGATGACGCGAAGTGACTGTGGTGGGAATTCTGCGATCTACTTTGCGGCATTTGCCGCCGCTCCGCCGAATTCCCGCCGACATTCGTCGCAGGGACAAATTTCGCGCAGGTACACGAAGCTGTAGATTCCGGTCGCGTGCCCGTCGGAATAATCGATCTGCACGGCGTAATTGCCCACGGCTTTCGCCGACTTCGCCGTCACGCGCGGCTTGAACATCGGCAGCACCGCGGCGCTGCTTCCCGTCGAGGCTTTTTTCTCGCGCTCGTCGTTACACATCGCGCAGGGGCAATTATCTCTAAGGTAGGGAAATGTGTAGCGGCTGCTATGGCCGTCCGCCCAGTTTACTTCCACGCCCTCACCCGTGGTGACGTTGACCTTGATGCCGGTCGGCTTTTTGCGTTCATCCAGAGGTATAGGCACGTTTTAGTTGGCCACTGCGGGGCTTGACGAAGAGGGTGCCGGGCTGTCCGCCGCCTTTGCAGCGGCTGCAGTGCCCGCGCCGGAAGCTTGATTCGCGGAACACGAAGTCAGTTTTTCGGCGCCGCCCCAATCCTGCAGCAACTTGTCCGTTTCGTTCGAGATTTCCTCGACCGTTCGCGGCTGCCGGTTGCCCGAACCGGGAAACACGAGATATAGAATTCCGCCTCGCCTGCCCCCCTGGCGGGCGTCCGACCAGATCCCAAGATTGTCGGCGAGCGCAATCGATCCCTCTCCCAGCGTTCCGACGTCCGCGAAAATTGCGTAAGAAGATTTGCCGTTGCGCAGGTTCACCACCACCGCGAAATCGCCCAATTGCGCGCCGCCCTGTTGCGCGACGTCGCGCGGCAGCACGATGTAGGGGATTTTCGACGCGTCCACGTATCGCGCTGGATCGGTGCGGGCTTTCGTTCGGTCAGAAAGCGACGTGCAGGAGACGTAGTAACCGGGGAATGGATCGTCGGGCCCCTGAACCAGAGGCTCGCCTGAGCGGTCGGTGATGATTCCATCCCAGTGGCCCGGCGCGCCGGCGTTGGCAATGTCGTCCAAGCCCGAGTTGTCGGGGTGGTACGCGTTGGGTGCGCCGTCTGCATCGATCGTCATCCCGGACACAAAGAAAAACGCGTCGCTGCCCGGCGCTTGCCAGATAGGCACGTTCTGCGCAACCTGGCCGTCGTGGGCGAAAACGGGAAAATTGAGCAGGACCGAGCGAGCGCAGGAGTCGGGGAGGGCCGAGTTCTGGCCTAATTCCGGAGCCGACTGACCCAGATTTTGGCCGATTGCGACTCCCCCGACGAGGAACAAAAGAACGAGAACAATGGGCGCGCCGCACCGCGCTAAGAGTGTCGAGCCAGCAGCATGCCGATTGTTTGTTTTCAATGACTTAGATATGTTTTCGTTCGTCCATGTGTGTCGGGTGGATGCAACGTCTTTTTGCGCCCCCAATCGGCCCAAGCGCGCTCTGAGCAATGCTCGCAGGGACATCACAGCCTTGGGGCCCATTGGCATCATCGTCGCTCCTCTCTCCAACCACCATAGCCATCCGAAACGATAATTTCAACCGCACGTTGTCGTGGTAAAAGCCGTCGAATCCGGGGTCAAACTGAGGACGGGCAGAAAACACCGGGGGCAGGGGATCGCCGTGTTTCAGAACTCTGCGGAAGAGAACTAGTTCACCATGAGGCTCAGGTTGATGGTTCGACTTGCCGTTCCTTGATTCACGGTAACGGTCAAAGTGTAAGTGCCCGCCGGGGTTCCCGTAAGAAGAATGCTGCCGCCAGAGCCACCGCCGGTTCCCCCTCCTCCGCAGGCGATCAGCAGGGTCATCGCACACGCCATCAGGATCGTCATTTGGATCCCTGCGCGCACAGGTTGTCCCCAAGCCGACGAAATCAAGCTCGCGAACAGCAGGAGAATGACGAACCCCACGAAAGACAACAGTGCAACCGGCGGAGACAGGCCCGGGTCGCGAAGCGGGCCAGCAGGGATTGCGGCGTGTGCGGTCGTCGTCACAGTAACGGTCACTGGCATTGTGTAGGTACTGTTGGGCTGGCCGAGGATGTTGGCCTGGAAGGGCGACACAGTACAGACGGCTTCAGCGGGCGCTCCGCCGCAATTCAAAGTGATGTTGTAATCGCCACTGCCTCCTGTCTGCGAAAATTGCAGGTTGTAGGCAGCAGTCTGCCCAGCCGTTACAGCAGCCGTTGTCGAGCCGGTACTGGCGTTCCCCAGAGAGAAGTCCAGCCCCGTTCCACCGATGCCGATCGTTTGCGGGCTATCGCTTGAATTGTCCGTCAGAGTGATGGCTGCCGTGAAGGAGCCAATCGACGGGGGCGTGAAAGTCGTGCTGAGCGTGCATGCGCTTCCCGGCGCGAGGCTGGCAGGACAATTCTGCGTGAGGGCGAAGGAAGCGCCATTGGTTCCGGTAAGGGCTATGCCGGCGATAGCCAGAGGAACGCCTCCCTGATTCGTAAGAGTCACGGTCTGCGCGGCGCTCGTGGTGCCGATTTCCTGATTGTTGAATGTAAGGAAGCCGGAAGAGAGCCCAACGACGCTGATTCCCGTTCCGCTCAAGTTGATCGACTGCGGGCTGCCAATCGCACTGTCGGTTATGAAGACAAACGCGGGAGCCACGGAACCGACTACGATCGGCTTAAAGATTACGCTGATGGTGCAGGTGCTTTGGGGGCCCACGCTGGTACCGCACGTGTTTGTCTGAATGAAGTTGCCTGCATACAGACCTCCAACGGCAATGCTGGTAATCGCGAGCGGAGCAGCCGCGTTGTTGGTCAGCGTCACCGTCTGTGCAGCGCTCGAGGTGGTAAGCGCCTGTTTCTGAAAATTCAGGGTCGTGGCCGAAAGATTTACGGTGCTGATGCCCGTGCCATTCAGTCCAATGATCTGAGGGCTGTTCGTCGCGTTATCGGTGATCGAGATCGAACCACTTTGATCACCGACGAGGGCAGGCCTGAAGTTCACCGTTATCGTGCAGTTCCCCGCAGGGGCGACGCTGGTGCCGCAGCTGTTGGTCTGCGTAAAATTTCCCGCGGCTGTGATGCTCGCAATGGCGAGAGAAGTGGTTCCGCCATTCGTCAGCGTCACGGTTTGGGCAGCGCTCGTTGTGCCGGCCAATTGAGGCCCGAACGTCAGGGATGTGGGCGACAGGGTAACCGTGCTGTATCCAGTTCCGGTGAGCGCCACGGTCTGTAGGCCGCCGACCGCATTGTCGACCAGGTTGAGCGACTGTGCTTGAGCCGAGGCAGAAACCGGATTGAACGTTACGCTGATGGTGCAGGAAGCTCCCGCGGCAACGCTGGTGCCGCAATTGTTTGTCTGGTGGAAGGAGAATCCGATGGCGATGTTATAGATTATGAGAGGGGTGGAACCGTTATTCGTCAGCGTAACCGTTTGCGGAGCGCTCGTCGTGTTTACGATCTGTTGCCCAAAAGCCAGGCTGGCGGGCGAAACGTTGACGGCGCTGAGGCCCGTACCGGAAAGGTTGATGCTCAGGGGATTGCCCAGGCTCTCGGCAATGCTGATAGAGCCGCTGTCCGCGCCCAGCACGGAAGGCTGAAAGGTCACGCTGATCGCGCAGTTGGCTCCGGCGGCGAGGCTGGCGCCGCAGGTGTTGGTCTGCGAGAAGTCCTTTGACGAAGTGATGCCTGTGATAGGAAGCGCTTCTTTCCCGGCATTCGTCAGCGTCACGGTTTGGGCGGCGCTCGTTGTGCCGGCGATCTGGGCGGGAAAGGCAAGGCTGGTGGCTGAAAAACCAATGAAGGGAGCGTTGCTCCAAAAAAGCGCCAGATTATTCGCATCGACCGACCCAAGGCCGGTGGCCTGATCGTATCCGGGAATTGCGGCGTACCCGAATGAGCCCGTCGTGCAATTGGGTGTGTTCACCACACACGGGACTTCATTGTTGCCCGAGCTGATGTCGTGGAAAGCGCCGGGAGACGTCTGTGAAAACTGATAGAGCATCGGATTGATGATGCCGAGGCCGGGCGACGAAATCGCGCCTTTCGCAACCAGATATTGATTCAGCACCGCGACGATTCCCGCCAGGCTGGGAGCGGCCGCCGAAGTTCCTCCGAAAAGCAGCGTTTGATTATTGTTGATGACCTGATATGGATCGGCGTACGCCGAGGAGGCGAGGGCGACATCCGGCACGTCCCGAAACCCGTCATTCGGCACTCCCGGCGCGACCTGCCAGGAAGGTTTGGGAAAAACCGCGCTTGCGCCTCCACCACTGGCGGCCAGACCTATGACGTTAACTCCCAAAGCGTAGGTGTCGTTCCAGGTAGTCTCGGGAACGTAGCCGGAGCCCGCCGGTTGGGTAAAGGCCGTTCCCCCTACAGCAGTAACCTCGGGACTGCTGGCCGGGTAATTCACTTCCAGCCCATCCATAGCTTCTCGGCCCGGGACGAAATCCTCGTCGCACCCCGCCGCGCCGGAATCTCCGGAGGATACGAAGATGCTGATTCCCATGCTGCTGCTTTTCTGCAGATCGGGTTCAAAGAGGCCCGGATCGGCCTGCGGTTCGCAAAGCCCGAAACTCATGCTCATCACGGGAGCGAGGTCGTTGTCGATTGCGTAGGCCAGAGCGACAATCGCATCGGTCGCGTAGACGTAAATGATCGTCGCGCCGGGGGCCACCGCGCCCGACCATTCCAGATCCAGGTTCTGCTCGCGGACTTCCCCCGAAGTTAGCGGCACGGGCCCGGGATCCGAGCCCCCCAGCACGGCCTGGGGAGCACTCACCGGAAGATTGAAGGTTTTCCGAAAAGCTGCCACGTCGGAAAAGTCAGGTTCCGATTGCCCTACAATCACGATTTTCTGGCCGGTCCCGTTAAAACCCGCAGTATAGAGCGGCGTTACGTCGTAGATCGAAGCGAACAGACTGGGAGTCAGTGTCACCAATTGCGCCGCGTCCGGGAGCTGTGAGGCGTCCGCCGGGGCGATGACGCTTTTCTTGAGCAGCGGCCTGGGCCGAAAATCGTGCAGGCCTCCAATTCCCGTGACGACATCGGCGAATGCCGCCGGGATGGACGGCTGTGAAACGTTGGCAAAGTGCTGCTCACCGGTAATAAGAAAGCGGTGTATCTCCGTCTGGAACGCGCTTCTTACCTGCCCGGCCGTTCCATCGAAGGCGATGTAATTGCGGCCGCGCGCGACGTAAGTGACTGTGAAGCCCTGCTGCGCCAGCCAACCGGTAAGCGTGACGACGTCCGGCTGGTCGAGCCCGAAACGGTCCGCGTACTCCTCGGGCGTAAGCCATTTGTGATAACTCAGGGAAGAGGGGTCCTGCTGGTCGTTGAGCAACTGGGAAAGAGCCTGCTGCTGCTGGACCAATGGCTTTAGCTCGAGCGTCATGTGGCTGATTTGAAAGGACGGGTCGACCGCCCCCTGGTCGTACTGCGGGGAGGCCCTGGAGGGAATCCGGCCCGGAAGGCGGACGACGTGCGTTGCGTCGACCGGCTGTGCGATTCGGATGGAGGGCACGGGAGCTGCCTGGGGAGCCGCTCTCATCCCAGGAGCCAGAAACCCCCACGCCATCAAAACGTACGCGACGCCTGCTGCGATGCCCGGCCTCACGGAACATTTCCTCCGTCCTGATTCGATAGCCCGTTCACACATGACAAAAAACGGCAGCCGAAACTGAAGGATCCCAGGGAGATCCTGCAACGTACGTGGGGAGGCCGAAAATATCAAAAGAGGTGTTAACGTTCAAGGAAAATATCGTAGCCTCAAACTGCCGCCACTGGCCGGGGAAAGTTCAGTGCGACGGGCAGCAGGCGCCGGGGGGAATGGGGTTGCCGTGCGGGCAGGTTTTGGGGTGGCCGAGGAAGGTGCAGATGCGCTGGTCGAGCTCGGTGCTGATGATGTGCTCGAATTTGCAGGCGTGCGAATCGGCCTCGTCCGCGGCGACCGAAAAAGTATCGGTGAGCAGGCGCTCGGCCAAGCGGCGACGGCGGATGATATCGCGGGCGCGATTTTCGCCGCGCGGCGTGAGCGTCACCTGGCTTTTTTGAACTTCGAGGAGGCCTAGGTCTTTCAGCCGCGAGATCAGGCGCTCGGGGTCGTGCGCGAGGCTGTTGCGGATGCCTTCGATCTCCGGCGTGGCGCCCTTTTCGGAGAACAGCCAGACCTGCTCGAGCAGGTGGTCGAATTTGATTTCCTGCTCGGCGGAAAATTCCGTGATTTGCGCCAGGCGTCCGTGGGCCAGATCGATGCGGCGGTCGGCGAGCTGGCCGATGGACGGGTCGTGCGTGACCATCAGAATCGTATGGCCTTCGTCATGGAGTTCGCGCAGGAGGCGGATCACCGTTCCCTGATTGCTTTCGTCGAGGTTTCCTGTGGGCTCGTCCGCGAGGATCAGCTTGGGGTGATTGATCAGCGCCCGCGCCACCGCGACGCGCTGCTGTTCGCCTCCCGATAATTGCGAAGGCAGGTGCTCGACCCGGTCTTCGAGTCCGACTCTTTTTAACGCGGCACGCGCTTCGGTTTCATCCGTCGTGCTGTGAAAATACTGCGCCAGCATCACATTTTCCAGAGCGGTGAGATAGGGCACCAGATGAAACTGCTGAAACACGAAGCCGATCTTCTCAGCGCGGAAGCGCGTCAGCCCCTTTTCATCGAGCCGCGCCACGTCGATTCCGCCTACGACGGCCTTGCCGGAAGTGGGCGTGTCGAGGCCGCCAAGAATGTTGATCAGCGTGGTCTTCCCCGAGCCCGAGGGGCCCATGATGGCGATCCATTCGCCCTCTTCGACGCTGAAGGAAACGCCGTCGAGCGCGCGCACGTTGCCGAATTCTTTTTTCAGGTTCTCGATTTGTACGACGGCCGCCATTTTTGCGCTCGCTATTCCCCTCGCAGAATCACCGCGGGCTTTACTTTGCCCAACAGCCGCAGCGGCAGCGCGCCGGCCATCGCCACCAGCACCATCAACGCGATCGTCAGCGGGAAAATCTCCCATCGCGGAGCGATCGACGCGCCAAACACCCGCCGGCCCATCCACTGCGAAAGCGCCACGCCCGCCACGCAGCCGATCAATCCGCCCACCGCGCCGAGCACGCCTACCTCGGATAAAAATAACGCCACGATGCGCGAGATGGAGCCCCCGAGCGCCTTCATCAGGCCCACGTCTTCGCGGCGCTCCATCGCCAGCGCCGCCATCGTCGCGAGCACGCAGAGCGCGGTGAGCACCAGAATCAGCACCACCATGGAGACGATCAGCAAGCGCGTCCGGCTGAGAAGATTTCCCTCGGCTTCGGTTACCTGGCGAATCGGCCGGACATCATATCCCGGAATGGCTCTGGCGAGTTGCGCCGCGTAGGCCGCGATGCTCGACGAAGTGCCGCTGACGCTCAATTGCACCAGTTCGATTTTCCCGTGCAGGGCCGCCAGATTCTGCGCCACAGCGAGATTCACGAACACCTGATTATCCTCAGTGCCGCCTGCGTCCACGATTCCAGCAACGGCGAGCTGCACGCTGCGCCCGAGGTAGTAGAGCTTCACCTGATCACCGGGAGCGAGCCGGAACTGCCGGGCCACGTTCCGGCCCACGAGGCAGCGCGTCTCGCCCTCGCGCGACCCGATCCATTGCCCGTTGAGCTTCCAGGTGGGTTCGAGCTTGCGCGCTTCGTCGAGCCAGGTACCGGCCACGACTACGGGCCGGCCCGCATCGCGAGCCACCACGTAGATGTAGGGTGCGGCGGCGACCACTTCCTTTGTCCGCAGGCGTTCGACTTGCGCCAGCACCGGCTGCTCGTCCATAAGGGCGGGGGACGAAGAGGATGCGGGAGCTTCGGCGGATTCGCTGGTGTTTTGCGCGACGCCCGGATCGGTGGCGCGGGAGGAGATCACCAGGTTGGCGCCGAGGAGGCGAAATTCCTGGGTGAGCTTGCGCCCGATATCGAGATCGAGGTTCAGCAGCGCGGAAATTACAGCGGCGCCGCTTATAACCGCGATCAGCGCCACCACGAGGCGTCCGCGGCTTCCGCGCAGTAATTTCCACAGAAGGCGCGCGAACATCACTCGCCCCGCAGGATGGGGGCGGGATTGAAATGAGCCGCGCGCCGCAAGGGGATCAGACTTCCCACCACCGCCACGAGGACGGCCAATCCGAGCACGACCGGCAGCAGAACCAGCCGCGGCGAAGCCGGCGAACCGAACACGCTCGCGCCCAGGACCCGCGCCAGCAGCGCGCCAAAGACAAATCCGACCGCGCCGCCCGCGAACGCGAGCATCAACTGCTCGGCCAGAAAAATACCGCCGACGAGAGCGTTCGTCGCGCCAATCGCTTTCATGATTCCGATTTCGGCGCGGCGCTGAAGCACGGTCGTCGCCGAAGTGGCCGCGACCGCAAGCGCGGCGGCGATCAGCGCGGCCAGCGTAACGATCCACAACAGCGTGCTGACGTGCGAAAGGATGCGCCCTTCAGTATCGGCCACGCGGCGGATCGCGCGCACGTCGGTACCGGGCAACACCTGCTCGATCTGATAGCTGATCGACGAAATATACGGCGAGCAGAACCAGCGGTCGTACTCGGTCGGCGTCAGCGACTTCGGGTCGCGCTCGGAAAGGCCGTCGGCGGGCTTGGTCAGCGCGCTCACGAAGAGCTGGCGGAATCTTCCCGCGTGGCCCGACATGGTCTGCGCCACGGACAGTGGAACGAAAATGGCGTTATCCTCCGCGTCGCCGGTGGAGACAATGCCGGTCACTACGAGAGGAATTGCCTGCGCGGCGCCGCCCTGCGCGTTCTGCGCGCGCACGTAAATTGTTCTCGCCGGCTCCGCCCCGGGATGCTGCGCAGCAAAGGCCGCGCCCAGCACGCATTCGTTCTCGCCCTCGCGAAACCACTTACCCTGAATCTTCCACCATGGATGCGTCACGCTGAGGCCCGTCTTGAAATTCGTACCGTCGGGAACCGGCACGTTGTGCTGATACCACGTGCCAATCATCGTGGCCGAAGCGTCGTTCGCGTTCGGCGAGCCCTGCGCCGAAATACGGACAGAAACCGGCACATCGAGAAACGGTGTGAATCCCAGAATATTGTGCCGCCAGAAGATCGTTTTCAGTTTGCCCAGGTCGGCTTCGGGCAAATAGGCTCCCTCGTCCACGGGACGGTAGTCCACGCCGCCGATTTCCAGCGGAAGCGAATCCGATTGCGGCGTCACCAGCAGGTTGGCGCCCAGGCTGCGGAATTCGCGCGCGAGGCGGTCGCCCACTTCGAGCGCCACCGTCAGCGTAGCCGTCGCCACGGCCATGCCCACGACGAGCGCGGCGGCCGTCAGCATCTTCCGGCGCGGGTTCCGAACGAAGGATTCTCCTACGAGGCGAGTGAACATGGTTTCAGGGATGAATCGTGGACATAGCGCTCGCAAGGGCCGAAAGATCGACAATCACCTCTCCGTTTTCCACCTGCGACTTCACCGGAATCGGATTGCAGCCGCCGCTCTCGCCGATCGACGGAATATAGATCGTCGCCCCGCAATTGCGGCAGATCACGTTCTGCCCTTCCTGGCGGTACCCCGTGGTGCCGCAGATCTGGCAGGCATCGAGCGCCGTCGCATAATCTCCGTTGCCGCGGTGAATCACCAGGAAGCGGATCACCGTGTTATTGACGTCCGCCGTATAGAAATGAACGCTCGAATCCTGCAGGTCGCCCAGCGGAATGCGCACCTGATTGTTCTGCGCGACGAGCTCTCGCGCCGGCTCCTGAGCATTCGTGGCGCGGGTGTAGACAAATTCCGCAGCCAGCGACGACACCACGAGAACGCACAGAATCGCCGCCGCGAAGCTCCACCGACGCTGCCGCCGGAACTCCCATTCGCGCATACGCCGCTCCGCCGGATTCAGCGAGGCATCTTCGGCGGGGCGCTTCCCGCTGAACCATTCGCGCAGCACCACCAGCGCCGCCGCGCCCAAAATCACCACGAAGAAGAACAGCTCGTTGCGCACGATCGGCCCGATCGTGGCCATCTCCATCTTGCTGGACCAGATCCACATCGCCTCGCTCAGCTCATGGACGCCAGTCAGCGCCAACTGGAACGCGACGACCATCAGAATTACGCTGGTAGCCGAGAAAAAGCGGTGCAGCGGAATCCGCAGCGTTCCCTGAAAGAAGAAAAGCCCCACCGCAACGGCGATGGCAATCCCCAGCGCCGTGCCGATCCACACCTGCACGCCCTCGGTGGAAAGCTCCACGGCGCGCAGGATGAGCACCAACTCCGCGCCCTCGCGCACCACCATCATGAATACGAAAGCGCCCACGCCCCACCCGGCGGAGGCCGTCGACTTCTGCGCGTAGGCCTCGACGCGATCCTCGATCTCGCGCTTCAAATGGCGCGCCACGCGGTTCATCCAGACGACCATCGTCACCACGAGCGCCGACGCCACCAGCATCAGCACGCCCTCGAAGCCATCCTCGCTGACGCGCCAGTGCTGCAGCGCCACGGCGGCGGCCACGCTTGCGGCCACCGCAAGGGCCACACCCGCCCAGGCGTATTTCGCCAAAGCGGCGCGCCCCGTGCGGTTCAGATACACGAGTACAATGCCAACGACGAGCGCGGCTTCCACACCTTCACGTAAAGCGACGAGCAGAGCTGAGAGCATGCGTTCCCGATAAAAGCTAGTTGAAACTTAGTTACAACTGACTGCTTAAGTGTAGTCTTACCGGCGCGTTAAGATCAAGAAATTTTCCTTTCGGGCGGACAGTTCCGGCTCACCGATCCTTGTACAATATGCATCTCACTGTCCTTATGTTCCGCTCTCCTCGCTTACATTCGGCGCTCTCGGTGGCTGCCCTGGCTCTCTGCCTGATTGCGGCTGCCGTTCGGGTGCCGGTGGCCCACACTCAGGTGCCCGTTCCTGCGGCCACAAGCCAGGCTCTGCCGCCAATAGCTGCCACCGCCACCGCGAAGCCTTCTATAAAGCCCGAGCCAAAGAAAGCCAAAGAAGCCTACAAGCGAGGCCTCCGCGCCGAGAAAGCGCAGGATTGGGAGGCCGCCCACGATGCGTTCTCGGATGCGGTCGACTGGGACCCTACGGATCGCGAGTATCTGCTCCACCGCGAAATCGCACGGAGCCAGGTCGTGCAGGCCAAGATGGACCTCGCCGAGCGCGACGCGGTTTCCGGCCGCCTCAAAGAAGCCCGCAGCGAACTCATCGCAGCCGCCTATCTGGACCCGGCGAACCGCGTGGTGCGCGAACGCCTCACCGAACTGACCGCCCTTGAGCCCGACACGGCGCCATCGCAGCCCAAGGAAGTAGAACTCGCCGGAGAGACGCACCTGGAGCATCAGGCGGGCACCAGAAACTTCGACTATCGCGGCGATACCCAGGGCGCCTACGACCAGGTGGCGCATCAATTCGGCGTCGAGGTTGCATTCGACGTAGACCTGCGCCCGCGCACCGTCCGATTCCAGGTAAGCGATGTCGATTTCCCCACGGCGATGCGCCTGCTGGGCGACATGACCGGCACGTTCTGGCGTCCGCTCGCGCCCCACCTATTTTTCGTCAGCGAGAATACGCCCCAAAAGCGCAAAGACTACGAGCCTTCGGTTGTGCGCAGCATCCTGCTGCCTGCTTCGGAAACTCCCGAGCAGATGACGGAAACGCTGCGCCTGGTCCGCGACATCACCGGCATCACGCGCTCGAATCTCGATACGGCTTCGCGCACCATGACCCTGCGCGCTTCCCCGCAAGCCATCGCCGTGGCGAGCGGCTTGATCGACGATCTGCAGAAGCCCACCGGCGAACTCATCCTCGAGATGGAGGTGCTCGAAGTCGACCGGAATACTGCCCGGGATCTCGGGATCACTCCGCCGCAAACCAGCCAGATCCTTTCGCTGAACACGCAGGAAGTTCAGGAGGCCCAGCAATCCTTGCAGGGCCTGGTCAGCGTGATCACATCGCTATTCGGCCAGCCAGCCTCGCTTTCCGGGCTGACCACGAGCCAGATCACTTCCCTGCTGGGTTCCGGGCAGGTGAATCTGAATTCCCTGATTCCGCCGGTGATAGCTTTTGGAGGAGGCAAGAGCACATTCGTAGCGACGGTTCCGGGCGCAGCCGCCAATTTTTCCGAGATGCTCTCGCTCGTGCAGCATGGCCGGCGCATCCTGCTGCGCGCGCAGGATGGGCAGGCGGCTACGTTCTTCGTGGGAGATCGCGTCCCCGTGGAGCTTTCAAGCTTTACCGCCAGCCTCTCGGGCACCGGCACGAGCGTCGCCGGCTTGTCGGCCTCGGATTTTCCGACGACAGCCTACAGTGTGGGCAACGGCCCCACGTTTGTATCCACGGCGAGCCTTCGTGACAACAGCGACGACGACCTGATCGTCTCGAATTTTACCGACAACACCGTTTCCGTCCTGCTGGGCGCGGGCGATGGAACCTTCGGCGCACAGACGACGTTTCCCACTGGAGTTGGTCCCGTGTGGATCGCGACGGGCAGTTTTCAAACCAGTCTCAACAATCAGAACATCGATCTGGCCGTCGCCAATCAAACCGCGAACACGATTTCCATCCTTCTCGGAAACGGAGACGGAACCTTTCAAGCGAAGACGGATATTGCCGCGGGCAGCGGGCCCGTGAGCGTTGTCGCGAACAACTTCCATGACCTGAACGGCCTCGGAGATCTGGACCTGGCCGTCGCCAACCACAACGACAACACGATTTTTATTTATCAAGGGAATGGCGACGGCACGTTCAAGCAGCCCTCCGTGATCCAGTTACCATCCGGGTATAACCCCGCCGCGCTGGCCGCCGCGGATTTTAACGGCGACGGTCATCTCGATCTGGTGGTTGCGGACGAAGGCAACGCCTCGGTTTCCGTATTTCTCGGCAATGGCGACGGCACCTTCCAGCCGCGCGTCGATTATGGGACCGGCAACTCGCCGGTGTGGGTTTCCACGGGCGATTTCAACGGCGACTCGGTGCTCGATTTGGCGGTGGCGAATAAGCAGGACGACACGGTTTCGATCCTTTTGGGGAACGCGAACGCCGTCGCCGCCGGAGCAACCGCCACCGGTAACGGCACATTCGGCACACAGACAGTTTATCCCGCAGGCACGAGCCCCACTTCGATTGCGGTGGCCGACTACAACATCGACGGCCGGCCAGATCTCGCGGTCACGGCTCAGGGCGACAATGCCATCTCGCTGCTTCTGAACCTGGGCAGCGGCACGTTCGGTCCCAATTTCGAATTGCCGGTGGGAACCAGCCCGGTTTCGATCGTCACGGCGGACTTCAACGGCGACAGCCGCCCGGACGTCGCGATAGCCAATAACGGGTCGGCGAACGTTTCCGTGATTTTGAATTCGGCGAACTTCTCGCCCAGCTCCTCCAATGCCTTCACGGGCACGGGCTTTCCGGGCGTTCAATATATCGACATCGGCCTGAAGGTGAAGGCCACGCCGCGCATTCATCTGAACAATGAAGTGACGCTGCAACTCGAGTTCGATATCAGCAGCCTGAGCGGGCAGAGCTTCAACGCGATTCCAGTGATCAGCAACGACACGATTTCGCAAACCGTGCGCGTGAAGCAAAACGAAACGGCCGTTCTTGCAGGCGTCCTGCAGAAACAAGCGTCGAGCGCGATCAATGGGTGGCCCGGCATTGCGGACATACCGGAATTGGGCTTATTCGCGAGCGACCAGAACAGGCAGAATCAGGACACCGAACTCCTGATCCTGGTGACGCCTCGCATGGTTCGCTATTCGCCCCGCACAGATCACGTGATCTACGCGGGACAGGGCGAGCCCGAAGGGCCGGGGGCCGCTGGCACAGGCGCCGCCCCGCTTCCTCCGCAAATTCCGGGACAGCCCGCGCCCGCCGAAACGCCTTCGCAGCCGGCGGCAACCGGACTCGGAGCGCCTATTGGTGGTCTGCCCCAGCCCACCACGGACGTCGGAACGCCCATCGCGCCGCCACCAACGCCGCAGCAGCCGCCACAGCAACAGCAGGCCCCGCAGCAACCGGCGGCTCCGGCGCAGCCCGGCGATCAGCCTGCGCAACAACCTGCTCAGCAGCCTGCTCAACAACCTCAGCAGCAGCCCGGTCAGCAGCCGCCACCACAACAGCAGCCACCGCCGCAGCAACAGCAATAATCCCGCCGGGCCATCGGAGTCAAAGCCGATTTTTGATCAAGAAGCTGGGTTACGACGGGGAAATTGTCGTCAGGGCGTAGCTTCCAGCACGAGCACCGGCTGGTAGGTTCGCGGAACTACGGGTTCGGCAATGGCGATCAATTGGCCTTGCTGGTTGAAGACGCGCAGCCTCGACGGCTTCCAATCGCCTGAGTCGAGCTGCTCCGGAGCACCCTGGGCCACCGTTACGTGGCCGGGCTGAATCTGCGCGAGCGGAAGATTGAACTTGGCGCCATGCCTCACGCGCTTCTCGATAATCGGCAGCACGTTGGCGCGGGGCAAATCCGGCAGGAGATTTTCGAGACGGATCACGCGATCGCCGATTTTCCCGGCCTTCGCGTCCTGCTCCAGCTCCGTGAGCGGTACGGCATGGTCCAGCGTGAACTCGCCTACCGCCGTGCGAACGATCTCCGCCAGATGCGCGCCCGAGCCCTGGAGTTTGCCGAGATCGTTCGCAAGCGACCGGATGTAGGTTCCCGAACCGCATTCCACGGCAAAGCGCGCGACGGAGCCTTCGACGCCGGTCAGACGGAATTCGAAAACCTCCACTTCCACGGGCTCGAGATTCACCGGTTTATGCTTCCGGGCCAATTCGTGGGCGGGGCGGCCTTGAATTTTCTTGGCTGAAAATGCCGGCGGAGTCTGCTGGATCTTGCCGAGGAACTGCGCGGCGAGAGATTCGAGTTGCGCTACATCGAGCGCCGGCGCGAGGTCCGGCCCGAGCGCTTCGCCGTCCGCATCGTAGGTATCGGTGGCAAAACCGAAACGCACCGCGCAGGTGTAGCGCTTGCGGCGCGCCGCGTAGAATCGCGCCAGCCGCGTGGCCCGGCCCAGCGCCAGCACCAGAACACCCGTGGCGAGCGGATCGAGCGTGCCCAGGTGCCCGATCTGCCGGAAGCCCACCAGCCGGCGCACCGCCTCGACCACGTCATGCGAGGTCTTCCCCCGCGGCTTGTTCACCACGAGCATGCCGTCAAAAGCGGGCGCAATCGGTTGTCTGGGCATAATTCGCTTAGGGCCTGGCTTCTTTCCGGCGGAACCGCAGCCGGGCAATTGGAATGTTTTGCTGGTTCGTTCCGGACGAGCAGCCGCTACTGATTTTCCGGCTGCTTCACCTTACGCAGAAGATCGTTGATATGCTGGCCGTATTCTTCCGACTCGTCCGGCAGGAACAGCACTTCCGGCGTGCGGCGCAGGTTCAGGCGCTCCACCAGTTCGTGGCGGACGAATTTCGACGCCGCCCTCAGCCCGGCCAGCGCCGATGCACGTTCCTTTTCGTCACCGTCCAGCTGCACGAACACTCGCGCCGTGCGCATATCCGGCGTCAGGCGAACCTCGGTCACCACCAGCGGCACGGCGAGCCGCGGGTCCTTCAACTCTCCCGCCACCAGCAGGGTCACTTCGTGCCGGATTTCCTCCGCCACCCGCTCGCTGCGATGCCCGGCATGGTGCCCTTCAAAAGTCATTCCTGATCCTCGAAATACTCGATCTCCTGCGACACCAGGTCGCGGCCAAGCACGCGTTCCGATTCCGCGGCAATCGCGGACATGGATTCTTCCAGGTGCCGGCCGTCGCCCGAAATGCTCACCACGCCCACACGTGACCTCTGCCACACATCCTGGTGGTCGAGTTCCGAAACGGCCACATTGAAGTGGGCGCGCAGGCGGTCCTTCAGGCTGCGCAGGACCTGCCGCTTGTCTTTGAGCGACCGCGCGTCGGAGATGTGAATTTCCAGGGTGAGAAGGCCAATCGGCATTTCCGCTCCACGATTTCAACGGAAACGGATGAGCAACTGCTGCGACTTGAGAATTTCCCTGCGCGGCCCGCTAATTCCGCCTGGCTTCGGCGGTCTCCGGAGCGCGGCTGCGTTCCCCCGCGTTCACCGCCTCGAGCGGCTGCGATTTCTCCATCTTGAAGCACTCGAGAATATCGCCCACCTTCACGTCGTTGAAATTCGAGATGCCCACGCCGCATTCGTAACCGGCGCGGACTTCGTTGGCGTCATCCTTGAACCGCTTCAGCGAGGTCACGCGGCCGGTGTAAATCACGGTGTTGTCGCGGAGCACGCGCACCTCCGCATCGCGCTTGATAATGCCATCCAGCACGGAACAGCCGGCAATCGTCCCCACGCCCTTCACCTTGAACGTGTTGCGTACTTCGGTGCGGCCCAGATAGGTTTCCTTGATCACCGGCGCGAGCAACCCGGTGAGGGCCATCTTCAGCTCGTCGAGAAGCTCGTAGATGATGGTGTGCATCCGGATGTCGACATTCTCTCGCGCCGCCAGGTCGAGCGCCTTGCGCTCCGGGCGCACGTTGAACGCGACGATGATCGCGTTCGAGGCCGAGGCCAGCAGCACGTCGGTTTCCGTCACCGCTCCGACGCTGGCCTGGATCACCTTGAGCTTCACCTGGTCGTTGGAAACCTTCGGCAGCATTTCGTTGAGCACTTCCACCGAGCCTTGTACGTCCGCCTTGATCACGACGGGCAATTCCTTCACTTCACCCACGCGCAACTGCTCGTGCAGCTGGTCGAGGGTCAGGCGGCCCGAAGCTGTCTTGGCGAGGGAAGCTTCGCGCTGCTTGCCCTGGCGGTACTCGACTATGTGCCGGGCTTTGGCTTCGTCGGCCACCTGGAATTGATCGCCCGCTTCGGGGACGCCCTGCAATCCCAGCACTTCCACGGGCGACGAAAGCGGAGCTTCCTTGATCGGCTGCCCGCGGTGGTTGAACATCGCGCGCACCTTGCCGTAGACAGCGCCCACGATGAACACATCGCCGACGTGAAGCGTGCCGTTCTGCACCAGCACGGTCGCAACCGGTCCGCGGCCTTTGTCCACGCGGGACTCGAGCACGGTGCCGCTGGCCGGCGCATCCGGATCGCCCTTGAGCTCGCGCAAATCGCCCACCAGAAGAATCATTTCGAGCAGGCGCGGCAGGTTCTGCTTGGTCTTGGCCGAGACCTCCACCATCACCGTGTCGCCGCCCCACTCTTCCGGCATCAGCCCGCGATCGGCGAGTTGCCGCTTCACGCGCTCGGGCTGAGCGTCGGGCTTATCGATCTTGTTGATGGCGACGATGATCGGCACATGGCCCGCGCGTGCGTGCGCAATCGCTTCTTCGGTCTGCGGCATCACTCCGTCGTCGGCTCCCACCACGAGCACCACGATGTCGGTGACTTTCGCGCCGCGCGCGCGCATGCGGGTGAACGCTTCGTGGCCCGGCGTGTCGATGAATACCACCCTGCGCTCGCCCACGTGAACTTCGTACGCGCCGATATGCTGCGTGATGCCGCCGGCCTCGCCCGCGGCCACTTCGGTTTCGCGGATCGCGTCGAGCAGGCTAGTTTTTCCGTGGTCGACGTGGCCCATCACCGTGACCACCGGCGGCCGGGGCAGCATGTTTCCGGTGCGCTCTTCCTTGACCTTTTCTTCCTGGACGATCTGCTCCTCGAACGTAACCACCTGCACGATCCCGTTGAAGGCTTCGGCGAGGTTGGTGGCCGTCGGCACATCCAGGGCCTGGTTAATGCTCGCGAAAATACCGCGGTCGAGCAGGACTTTCAGCAGTTCCTTCGCGCGGATATCGAGCTTCTCCGCGAGTTCGCGGACGGTGATGCCTTCCGTCACGGTGATTTCGCGAGGCTCGCGCTTGACCGGCGCGACGGGTTCGGCCTGCACCGCGCGGCCGCCCGAGCCTGCGCCCGAGCGCGCGCGAACCGGATGCAGCTTTCGCTCGCCTTCCGCGAATCTTTTTTCGATGAGCGGACGCCCGCGCCCTGCGGGAGGTTTGCGCGCATAAAGAGGCTTGCCCGGTTCCGCTTTGGGGAGGCCTGCAGCACCCGTTGCACCGGGGCGCTGGCTGCCGATGGGAGCCTGCGCTGCGCCACCTCCACCTGGACGGCCGCCACTTCCGGGACGCTGCGGGAA
>JBEKTG010000010.1:0-19226 GCA_049516275.1 Candidatus Acidiferrales bacterium | reverse complement strand
GTCTCGGCTGTTGTCACATCGGACAGCGCCGCAGATGGTGGCTTTTGAGTTGCACTCTTCTTGCCGGGCTACGTGTGGGCCGGTTCAGTCTTCTGTTCAGGCGTCGGTTCAGTCTCCGGTTCGCTAAAAAGGGGGGATTCCGCTGTGGTGAAGAAGGTTTTGGTTGTCGATGATTCGCTGGCAGAGACCAGGCTGCTTCAGACTTTCTGGGCAGGGCGATGCGCCGCGGTCTCTGTCTCAGCCTGAGATGGCTTCTCACCGGCCCGCATTTCCGCGTCCAGCGATGAGAATCGCTGCATGATCTCATTGAGACGCAGGGCCATGGTGTGAATCGTCTGAATTTGATCGCGCGTCTCGTCCATCGCCTTTCGTGGCGCGAGCAGGAGCAAATCCGCGTTCCCCAGCACGGAGGTGAGGGCGTTGTTCACATTGGGGCGCATGTCGAGCATGTAACGCCCAAGGATGGCGTGGTTTTGAGATTCCAGGGCCAGTCGTTCGGCGCGATGCGCCCGCCCGAGCGCTTGAACGCGGCGCAGCATTTCACTGGCGAGAAGGATGAGTGTGTTCGTCCAACCTTCCTGCCGCGGCAGTACCAGCAGATTCGGATACTCGCTGCGGAGACCCGCGATTCCGTTCTCATCTTCGGTCACGCAAATGACGGGTTTGTGCTTCGTGCCGCCAAGCGAGTGCAGGATGGACGATTGTCTGCGGGAAACGAATTCGACGATTAGAAGGTCGTAGCGGGCGGCGCTGGAGGACTGCCATACGTCGCTTGTCGCGAGGGTGATTTCGGGAACGTTGCGTTCGACCTGCCAGCGAGCCACTACGCTGCGGCCAAATTCCGCGTCGTCGGAAACGAGCAGAACGCTCGGAGGAGCCAAGCGGTCTTCCTGGGCGTCCTCTCGCTGGGTCACGGCTGAAGCTTCTCTGCTTCTTCGATGAAGGAAAGCAGTCTCTTCGTGCTGATGCCCAGATTTACAGCGGCTTCCGTATTCTTCGATCGCTTGGCATGTTCCACGCGTCCCTGAAAATAGGAAACCTCTCCGCGCGCGAGAGCGAGCGCCGACGCCAGCGAGCCTTCTTCGCCGGATCGTTTTCGCTGGTCCATTCCCACGGCCAGCAGCGCTCGTGAAACCACGGCGCGACGCAAGTCTTCCGATTCCTGAGTGCCTTTACTCACGAAGGCGGCTACTTCCCACGAGGAGAGCAGCACCTTGGTGTCCTGGAGAATGATCGTGGACATCGAGCGCCCGCGAGAAGGCGGCGCCGCAATTAATTGTTCCCAGATCGCTTCGAGACACTTGTCCGCCTCCGCGGCCGCAGTGGGGGAAGCGGGAGAAGACGATGCGGCATTCGACGCACCTGCCGCGGTGGCGCGTTCCCTTGGCGCCGCAGGCGCAGAAGGCCCCGGCTCATTTGCTTGCGACACGGCGCCGGCATGCTCGGGCGCGTTTGCCGGCGCAACGGATGTTTCCTTCGCATCAGCAGACGTGGGCTCCTGCTCCGCCGGAGCAGCTCCACGTGCGTTTGTTGGCCTGCTATCGAGCGGACAGTAGCGGCCGAGCGCTTCCTCGAGGTCCGTCCGCAAGGCCAGAAGCTGCTCAAATGACCGTGTCACCGAGCTCTCCGTATAGTCCTTCTGGAAGGGTTGCTTCCAGTTGGCGCAGAATTGGCGAAGGTGGCCGGTAGTTTCCGCGGCCGAAAAGCCCGCCCTGCGGCAATCGACGACTTTTACTCCTTTTGCTTCAAGCTCCTCGATTGCCCCGCGAACCGCGCTCAAATCGGCGTGCAACACCCGAATGAAGGTCCGCCGAAGAAGAAAGTTAAAGCGGCAGAATGCAACCAAAGCCGCCGGGTCGTAGAACATGCAGCCGGCCGAATCCTTGAGCAGACGGCCTTGTTCGAGGAGTCCATTCTCCATGACGTCGCGCAGGCTGTCGCAGCCTTCAAGGCGATGCAGAATCTTTTCGAGCGGCTCGCACCACTCGAGCGGCGTGGCATCCGCGGCGGCCAGAACTGGCTGCAGGACGCGCGCGACATCTGCGAGTTGAATCTCCTGCCGGTAGAGTTCTTCGGGCGCGCACAGCGCGAAATACTGCACCAGCAGCCAATCCACCTTATCGCGGTCGACCGTGGACTTCTCCGGCTTCCGGAGTTGCCGCTGAATGAACGCGCGGAGGCTCGGTTCACTGGCATGGAGGGTCGCCGGGGGAACCTGCCGAAGCTGGTAGGCGAGAAGATGGTCGTCAATCGTATCGAGCCATTTGAGATCCCGGTCGAAGATGCTGCGCGTCGGCCTCGCCGGAGGCACTTCGCCGGCGGGATAAGGCAGCGGCGCCAGGTCGAATTCGATGGCCAGGGTGGCATAGAGCGGGTAAGCGAGCCGCGCTTCGGCCCAAAGCGCAGCCAGGTCCGCATTGCTCAAACCAGCCGGGCCAGAGCCCTCGCGCACGTCGGGCGGATGCATTGTGGGGCTAGAGGTGGACTGGCTCACGGTTTGATAATCCAGTTCTCGACTTCGCTCTCGAAGCGAGCGGCGACGGCTTTCCGGCCCCCGTCATAGCGCACGGCTACGACCGTGGCGCGAACGTCGAGCGAATGATCGGAGGTGGCAATATGAATGCGGTCCTCAAATTCCAGCGGCAGAGACGAGCCGAAGAGAACTTCCTGAAGGGTGCCGAACTCGATCACCGTGCGTTCCTGCAAACGTTGCCGGCCCACGCTCATCGTCGAGAGCTGGACGGGAATCCGCACGGGCGAAGCGCTGGGAAAAAGTTCGGCGAGTTTGTCGACGCATGCCGGAACATCAAGAACCGTCCCCAATTCCGTTTCGTATGGCAATTCGGCCCCTTTTCGAGATCCGCGATCTCTCCGTGGCGTGCGATTTTCGGAGTTAACCCCAGAGTGAGTTTGCAAGAGTGCAGCCAAACGGTTCTGCGTCTGGCCCTTTTCTAAGTTATTTAAATCCTTGAGTCTGCCGGAGGAGCCGAGGAACGGCTGTCTCAATCTGAAACATGCCGTCTCATCGGCAATCCGCTGAGGCTTCTCGAATTCTGAAAGAGGAATGGAGGTTTTCTAATGGGCGATCTGTGCGAACGGCTTCTCCGCATTTCGGAAAGCGATGTTGTAGCGTTTCAGCTTCCGGTAGAGCGTTGCCCGGCTTATGCCGAGCATCTTGCCTGCTAATGCCTTGTCGCCTTCGGCCTGCTCGAATACGCGCTGGATGGTGATGCGCTCGAGATCGGCGAGCGCCGTTGTGGAAAGCGCCGCGTTGTCGGGGCTGATAAAGCTGGAGCCTTCTTCCCCACGTATGGCGGGTGGTAGATCCTCAATGTCCAGAACGTGATCGTCTCCCAGCGCCACGGCGCGGGCGATGCAGTTTTCGAGTTCACGTACATTGCCCGGCCAGTCATATTGCAAGAAACATTTCATCGCCCCGGGCATCACCTGAATACTCTCGCCGGGAGCATAGCGGTCCAGAAAGTAATGCACGAGCTGCGGAATGTCGGAGCGATGTTCGCGCAGGCTCGGCAGGCGGATCGTTACGACGTTCAGCCGGAAATAAAGGTCCTTACGGAAGGTTCCGTCGCGATAGGCCGATTCGAGATCGCGATTGGTGGCCGCTACCACGCGCACGTTCACGGCAACCTTGGTGTTGCTTCCCACTGGACGCACTTCCCGTTCCTGCAGCACGCGCAGGAGTTTTGCCTGCAGTTCCAAAGGCAGCTCGCCTATTTCATCGAGGAAAATCGTCCCGCCGTTCGCGGCGTAAAAAAGTCCCGCCTTCGCTTTCAGCGCGCCGGTAAACGCGCCTTTTTCGTGCCCGAAAAGTTCGCTCTCCATCAGCGTGGGTACAAGCGATCCGCAGTCCACCGCCACAAACGGCATCTGCGCCAAAGGCCCGCGGAAATGGATGGCCCGCGCAACCAGTTCCTTACCCGTTCCGCTCTCGCCGGTGATCAGGACCGGGGTGCGGCTATCCTTGAGGCGCGAGACCATCCGCAGAACATCCTGAATCTTCGCTGAAGTGCCGACGATTCCATCCAGTTGCGTTTCTGAATCGACGCGCTCCCGGAGAAAACGGTTCTCGGTAACGAGCTGGACCTTTTCCGCCATTCGCTGCAGGAGAAGACGCAACCGTTCTACGCGAAACGGCTTTTCAATATAGTCGTAAGCGCCCTTTCGCATGGCCTCCACCGCGGATTCGATGGAGCCGTGCCCCGTCATGATCGCGACTTCGGTGCGCGGCGCGGTGTCCTTGATTTTCCGCAGCAACTCGACACCGGAAAGACTCGGCAGCTTCAAGTCGGTGACGACGATGTCGGGAGGCGCCATTTCCAGGGCTTCGGCGGCAGCCTCGGCCGTGTCCGCCTCGCTACAAACGAAACCGAGGCCCTGGCCGACGGTCATGCAGAGCCGCCGGATGCTTTGTTCGTCGTCGACAATCAACAAGCGCAGTCGTAAATCATCCGTCATAGTGGCCGTCAGCTTCCTTTGGCGCCTTCGCGTTTTGCGTGGCGCTGATCATTTCTGTAAAGTCGCCCGGCTGTTTTTCCGGACGCGTCATCCTGCGGCTTCCGCTGCCAGCAGCTCGACGGGAGATTTCGCGGTCGGCAGCCGTATCGTAAACGTGCAGCCTGGGCCGTCCGCATTGTTCCGGGCCAGAATGTCTCCCCGGTGCGATCGGACGATCCCGTAACAGATGCTCAGACCGAGCCCGGTGCCTTTACCGACAGCCTTCGTGGTGAAAAACGGGTCGAATATGCGGTCGGGATGCGATATGCCCGGTCCAGTGTCTCGAAAGGAAATTTCCAGCTGTCCTGCGCGGTGAGACGTTGTGATTTCGATTTTGCCCGCGCGCCCGCTTTCTTGCACGGCGTCATAAGCGTTGTTCAGAACATTCAGAAAAACCTGCTGCAGCTGATGAGGGTCGCCCACCAGCAGCGGCAGGTGTTCGTCGTAATTTTCGATGACTTCAATGCCTTGGCTCGAGAACTCGTAGGCGCGGAGTTTCAGCGTCTGCCGCATCACGGAATTGAGCTGCACGGGCTCGTGCTGCTCCGGCATCTGGCGAGCAAAGCTGAGCAGGTTCTGGACGATATTGCGGGTGCGCTGCGCTTCGTGCAGGATGATCTGCAGGTCCTGCTTGGCGTCCTCCGGCACGCGGGGATTTTCGATCAGAAGGTCGGTAAAGCCCACGATCGCGGCGAGCGGATTATTCACCTCATGTGCCACTCCGGAAACCAATTGGCCGAGCGCGGCCATTTTTTCCGTATGCATGAGTTTGGCCTGAAGGTCGACGGCATCCGTGATGTCCGCCATCACCACGACAATGCTGTTGATGTTTCCCTGTTCGTCCCGCATAGGGCTGAGACTGATGGAAAATTGTCCAACCGGCCGCGAGCCCCGGGAGAGCGGAATTTCCAGTTCGACGGCGTCGCCCGCCAGGGTGCGGTCGAGAGCTTCTAAAAAAGAAGAGCGCCGTGTTGCAGGCACGAAGCCGGCCAGCGACTGTCCCAGCAGTTCCTGCTCGCTATAACCGGCTTCCGCGCAACGCCGGTTGGAATAGCTGATGAGCCCCGCCGTGTCGAGCACAAGGATCATGCTCTGGGTGTTGTTGAGAATGTTCCGGTTGAAGTCGCGCTCGCGGCGGTAGCGGCGTTCGGCGTCGCGTTTGTCCGTAATATCTTTCAGCACGTGGATGGTTCGCGAGTCTCCCTCTTCCGAATGAATCCGCGAAGTGGATATCAGATAGGTGCGCCCTCTCGCCTGATGGGTGATCTCCTCCTGAGCTGCGTCGGCGTTGCGGCAAAAGGAACATCTTCGGGCTTGCGGCGTTGAGAGAAGCTCCAGCGTTCCCACGTCCCAACCGATCGCCTCGGTGGGCCGCACCTTGAGCAGGTCGGCCAGCGCGCGATTCAGCCTGAGCACTTTCCCATTTTCGTCGTGTACCAGGATGAAATCGGAAATGGCGTCGAAGTCCTCGACCCATCGTTTTCGCGATTGCTCGATCCGCTCGATCATCCGCACATTTTCGAAAGAGACCGAGGCATGGCTCGCGAGCGCTTGCAGCAACTGGCTTTGGCTTCCCGAAAGGCGGATGGCCACGTCAGCGAGGCAAAGCAATCCGAGCGAGCGATCGTCGCTTCCCGGTAAACGTGCCAGAACCAGCTGGCGCCAGCCCACCGCTTCAGCAAGGTCATTTCCCAACAGCGCAGACGCGGAGGCGGCGCGCAACTCGGCCCACGGTGCGCTTGCCAGTTCCGCAAAGCGATTGGCGAGCCGCGCCTGAACTTCGTTGTTCCACCGGATGGCGGGGCCGCTTAGGGCTGCGATGTGCCAGTGGGAAGGGGTCGCCAGCGCCAAAACCGCCGCGCGGGCGCCCAGCATTTGCGTCGCGCGCGCCGTGAGCCGCCTCGAAAGTTCGTGGGTGCCGATGGAGGGGTTCAGTTCCAGAGTAGCCGCGGAAAAATGGGCGAGCAGGTCCGCCGTGGGGTCGTCGACACCAGAAGGGACATCCCGAATTGTCTTCAAAGCACGCACGGAGGATCAGGGGGCTTGCGCGCGTATTCCGACAGCAAAACGACGTTAGAATCCATCTCATTTTGAGTCAACGATTGTGAGGAACGGGTTGTTGTAAGTGCTAATCCGCGTCGCAACATGAGACGCGATGCGCGGGCAGGCTTCGGCCTGAGACCTCAACAACTTGCAGGCGCCAGGCGAAATCATGGCTATGACCGTAACTACAAGCGAATCCTTGCGATAGCGCCGTAACTCATCCCGTGCATCAACATTCGAAACAGCCGGTATTGGCATCTCCATTGCACCCTCATGCCCGGATACCCTTGGACCGGTTCACGGTGGCTATTGGGGAGGCAGGGAAGAACGCTGCCCGTCATGACCCGCATAGTGAGGCGCGTTTTCACGCCCGGTATTCCCGCAGTCAGGATGTGGAGGCTTTTCTGATGACGATTGGGAAGAAGCTCTATCTCGGATTCGGTTCCGTTCTCGCGATCATGTTGTTTCTCCTCGTCATAAATATTTTCACCGTCCAGCGCCAATACACGGCGCGGTCGGCGGTCGCTTCGGGTCTGGTGGACGTGCAGACGATCGAGGCGGTGCGTTACGAGATCATGCAAAACCGTCTGGCTCTGGGCAACTACCTTCTGAGCGGCGATCTGCGGGACGAAGACAAGACCAATCGAGGCATGAGCGACCTCACGCAGCTGCTGCACCAGGGCGAAGGGATGGCCACCGACCAGGGCCTGCGCATCGCGCTCTCTCAGGTAGAGGACAACGAGCACAATTGGGAAGAGAATTTCGCGAAGGCGATGATCGCTAAGCGGCACCAGGTGGATGCCGGCAATTCCACGATCGCCGATTTGCAGGTCTTTTACCTCCAGCACGACCCGGTTTCCTGGATCAACCGGTCCACAACGATTTTGGATGAAGCCAGCCGCGCGGTGAGGCGAGCCCAGGAAAACTCCAACGAGTCCTCGGATTCGGCCACGATGATCAGCGCCGTGATTACAACCATCGGAACCCTGTTCGCCGTGCTCCTGGGCGGCCTGATCGCGTTCTTCACCGCGAAATCCATCAAAGAGCCGCTCCATCAACTAATCGACGTGGCCCATCGCATCGGCGACACGGGCGACCTTGACCAGTCCATCGATATCCGCCGCCGCGACGAAGTGGGCGTGCTCGCCGAGAACTTCCACAAGATGATCGTTCACCTGAAGCAGATGGCTGCGGTGTCTGCCGCGATCGCCGAAGGCCGGTTATCAGTCTCCGTGCAGCCGCGCTCTGCCCAGGACACGATGGCGGTTGCCTTCTCCCGGATGACCCACGGGCTCCGGGAACTTGTCAGCCAGGTTCGCGATAGCGCCTCTCAGGTTGCCAACGGCGCGGGCCAGATGGCGACGGCTTCCGATGAATCAGCCAAAGTCAGCGTGCAGGCGGCGTCTGCAATCGATGAAGTTACCAGCACGATGCACGAAATGAGTATCAACGTGCAGAGCGTGGTCAAGAACACGCAAGTACAGTCGTCGAGCGTCGCCGAAACGTCGGCCTCGATCGATGAGATGGTCACGTCGATTCAACGCGTGGCCGACACCGCGCGGCTGCTGGTCGAAATCTCCTATCGCTCCCGGGAAGAAGCAAAAAGCGGAATGTCCACCATGGACAAGGCAACCGAGGGGCTGAACCGGGCGAGCCAGTCCATCCAGTCCTCGGCGGAAATTATCGATGCGCTGGGCCGGCGTGCCGACGATATCGGCAAGATCATCGAGGTCATCGACGATCTGGCCGAACAGACCAACCTTCTGGCGCTCAACGCTGCCATCGAAGCGGCGCGTGCCGGAGAACACGGCCTCGGATTCGCGGTGGTCGCGGAAGAGGTCAGGAAACTGGCCGAGAAGTCGACGCAGTCCACCAAAGAAATTTCCGACCTTATCGGGGGCATCCAGAAGGAGGCTCGCGAAGCCGTCGAGAACATGGACAAAAGCACCACCATGGTTCAGGAAGGCCTGCTTCTCAACAAGGATCTGAGCCTGGCGCTCGACAAGATCTCGGACGTGGTCTCCGAGGTGTACAAGTTCTCGCAGGAGATCGGTGCGGCCACCACCGAACAATCCAACGGTTCGGCCCAGATCGCCAAAGCCACCAACCGCTTGACCGAAATCACCCATGAAATCAATTCCTCCGTGGAGGAGCAGGCCTCCGGCGCGCAAGCCGTCGTTCGCGCAATGGAAAGAATGCGGGAAATGGTGCAGCAATCCACGTCCAGCTCCACCGGCCTTGCCGCCACGGCTGAACAGATGTCCAACCTTTCCCGCGCGCTGCTGGAATCGATGGGCCGGTTCGTGATCGACGAGACCGAAGCGGACGGCCGCCGGTACTTGCTTCCGAAAGAGACTCAGCCGGAAGCAACGCGGCGCGCTCCCCGCGAATACGCAGAGGTAGGGCGGCCCTGAAGAGACCTACTCCATCGGCGGACAGAGACATCCAGCTCGTTGCCTTCCGAATCGGGCCAGAAACATTCGGCTTGCCCATCTCGGCGGTCCGGGAGATCGTTCGCGTTCCCCAGATTACGGCGGTTCCCAACGCGCCGGACTACATCGAGGGCGTGATCAATCTTCGGGGGCAGATCATTCCCGTGATGGACCTGCGGAAAAGGTTTCGCGCGGAATCGACGGGATTCAGCAAGAAGAGCCGCATCGTGGTTGTCGAGCTGGAAGAGAGATTCATCGGGCTCATTGTAAGTTCCGCCTCGGAGGTCCTGCGTATTCCGCCCTCGGAAATCGAAGATCCTCACAACGTCTTCCGGGAAGGCGAGATCGATTACATTACCGGCGTCGGAAAGTTGAAAGGCCGGCTCGTGATTATGCTGGATTTGAAAAAGATCTTACGGCAAGGGGAACTCCAGATTCTCGGCGGAGCCGCGGCTCAGGACGAACCCCTTCTTGCAGGCGGCATCGCCCGCAATTTATAGGCCGGTCACCCATAAAGCCCAGAGGGAAGAATGTCGACGCTCACAGCCCAGGTTCCGCTCAGTCCGGCTGAGTTAAAGCTCCTGCAGACGCTGATCTATCAGGAATGCGGCATGTTTTTTGACGAGCGTCGCATGGATTTTCTGCAGGACCGCCTGCAGCGCCGCATCAAAGTCTGCCAGCTGGATTCCTTCTACGCGTATTACCTCTTGCTGGTCAGCCGCAAGGGCAAGCAGGAACTGAACGCCTTACTTGAGAACCTGACCGTCAACGAGACCAGCTTCTTTCGCATCCGCCCGCAGCTGGATCTGTTCCAGAAAGTGGTGCTCGAGGGCTTGTTGAAAAAGAAGCAGGAGCGCCGCGACTGGACGATCCGCATCTGGAGCGCGGGCTGCTCCACGGGACAGGAACCTTACACCCTCGCCATCATGATCTGTGACGCGCTGGCTTACTATTACCTCCGCAATCCGCTGCCCTTCGACATGCCGACGCCCAAGCCGCTCGTTCCGCCCCCCTGGAAAGTGGAAATTCTGGCTTCCGATATCAACTACACGGCGCTGCTCGCGGCCCAGCAGGCCGTCTACACCCAGCCTCAAATGGAGAGTGTGGACTATACCTGCCGCCTCCGCTATTTCGACAAAGTGGGCGACCGCTACGCGGTGAAACCCGCGCTCAAGAATCTTGTCCAGTTCGATTTGCACAACCTGAAGACAGTTTTTCTCCCGCGCCACAATGACGCCATTTTTTGCCGCAACGTGATGATCTATTTCGACGGGCCCGAACAAACGCGCCTCGTCGAAAAGTTCTATCACTGCCTGAATCCGGAGGGCTATCTGTTTGTCGGTCACGCGGAGAGCCTGTTCGGGCTGACGACGAAGTTCCACATGATTCACGAAAACAACGCCACGGTGTACCAGCGGATCGATAAGGCGGTTCGGTGAACTTTCATTCCGACCAGCAAGCCTCGGAGCTCCTGGACGTCTTCTTCGAAAGCGCCGAAGAGCTTCTGCAAGGGATGAACGGGGCGGGGCTCGCCCTGGAGGCGAATCCCTGCGACGGCGAGGAGCTCCGTCACGTTCGCCGGGCCGTCCACACGCTCAAGGGGGATTCCGCCGCTTGCGGCTTCCGTGAGCTCAGCGAATTGGCCCATCATCTCGAAGACGCCTTGACTCCCGAGCTTGCCAAAGAGAACGGTGCCGAGATCGCGTCCCTGGTGCTCACCGCCGCCGACACGTTTCGCGAGATGCTGGTTGCGTACCGCTCGAATGCCGACCCCCCGCACGGGCAGATTCTGCGCGAGCTGGTTGAGCGTCTTGTTTCCAAGTCAACAAAGACTTCGACGGAAACCGGCCTCGAAGCAAAGCCCGGCTGGACGGAATACGAGCGCCTCATGATCGCCGAGGCCTGTGGCGCGGGCGAGCCGGTTTACCACGTCGTTCTGCATCTCGATTCGCAGGCGCCGTTCAATTCCTTGTCGTTCGAGCTGGTGAAAAAGGCCTTCGCTGGCGTGGGCCGCGTTCTGGGCCTTATCCCTCAGGAAGCGACGCCGGCGGAAACCTGCCGGACCATTGAAGCGGCCCTGTCGAGTGCGCAATCGCCGGATTGGATAAAGCAGCGATGCCACGTACCCTCTGTCGTCGAAAAGATTTCCGTCGAGCGAATGGATGCACCGCAGATCGCGAAGCGCGACGTCCTTCAAGTGTTGTTGGAAGCAGAGGCGGCGGCTCTTGCCGGTAAGTCCGGTAAAGGCGGAGCCTCTTTCGATACACTCCGGAGCCGCGAGGAACCCCCCGGCGAGCAGCGCAACGAACACCTCAGAGAGCGGCGTGACGAACAGCGCGAGGATCGCCGGCGCGAACCTGCGGCGCCAAATGCCATCCATTCCGCCGTGGAAGGAAGCCTGCGCGTCGAAACGGCCCGCATCGACGCCGTGATGAATCTGGTCGGCGAACTGATCATTGGGAAATCCATGCTCCAGCGGACGATCACCGAATTCGAGCGCCGGTACCCGAAAGAGCCGCTGCGCGGAAGATTGTCCGACGCGCTCGCATTCCAATCGCGCGTCTTGGACGAACTGCAGAAGTCCGTCATGAAGATCCGCATGGTTCCCGTCGAGCAGCTCTTCCGGCGTTTTCCCCGCATCGTGCGCGACATCGCCAGGTTGCGGAACAAGGACATCGTTCTCGATGTCTCCGGACAGAACACCGATCTCGACAAAAGCATCCTGGACGCACTCGGTGAACCCCTTGCCCATCTCGTTCGGAATGCGGCTGATCATGGCATCGAGTCGCCCGCGGACCGGCTGGCCGCCGGGAAGCCAGCGCGCGGCACGATTCACTTGAACGCCTATCATGAGGGAGACCAGGTCGTTATTGAAGTTTCCGATGACGGCATGGGACTGGACCGCGAAAAAATCGTCCGCCGCGCCGTCGAGCGAGGAATCTTCACGGCGGAAGAAGCCCTCCGCCTGAGCGAATCCGAGGCTCTGCAATTGATATTCAAGCCCGGGTTCAGCACCAAAGACGAAATTACGGAAATTTCCGGACGAGGCGTCGGACTCGATGTAGTGAAGTCCGTTCTCGAGAGCATGAAGGGCTTCGTCGAAGTGATGAGCGAACCCGGTCGGGGCACCACCTTTAAGCTTCTGGTCCCGCTCACCCTGGCCAGCATTCAAGCGCTCCTGTTCCGCGTGGACGGGCGGCTCTACGCCGTTCCCTTGGCTTCTGTCGTTGAGATCACGCGCATCACGCCCGAAGAGATTCATGTGGTGAACGACCGTGAAGTCGTTCAATTGCGGAAGCAGATTTTAACTCTGGTGCGTCTCGGGCGAAACGGTGCTGCTCCGCCGCAGGAAAAACCGAAACGCATTTTCGTGGTGGTGGTAGGAGTGGCAGGTCGCCGTTTTGGCCTGGTGGTCGATAGCCTCATGGGTGAAGAGGAGCTTGTGATCAAGCCGCTGGAGGACCAACTCATCGCTTCTCCTCTGATCAGCGGAGCGTCGATCCTGGGTGACGGCACCGTGGTGATGATCCTGAATATGGCGGCGCTCATGCCGCGGGTTCCCAAAGTGCCGGGACCGGGAGCGGCGGCATGAGCGGAAAAGTGCGCGTTCTCGTCGTCGACGACTCAGCCCTGATGCGGAAGCTCATTCCCCAGGCATTGTCGCGCGATCCTTCGATTGAAGTGATCGGCACCGCCATGGATGGATTGATTGGTCTGCGGAAAATCGAGGAACTGCGGCCCGATGTCGTCACACTCGACCTCGAAATGCCCCGGATGGATGGCATGGAAATGCTGCGGCAGATAACTCGCAAGCACGGCGTTCCAGTGATCGTCTTCAGCGCCCATACCGAGGCGGGCGCAGCGGTGACTCTGAAGGCTCTGGCGCTCGGCGCCTTCGATTTTGTCGCCAAGCCGCAGGAAGCGGCTTCCGGCAGCATCGATCAAATTTCAGCGGAACTCGCGCTCAAGGTTAAGGTGGCCGCCGCTTCCGGCGCTCCCAAACTCATCATTTCCGAGCCTGCGCTGAAGCCGAAGGAGCCTCGCAAGGCGTCCGCCCCATTGCGCTTGCCTTCGCGAATTGTCGCGCTGGGCGTCTCCACCGGAGGGCCCAACGCGCTCGAATATCTTTTCTCGCAGCTACCCGAAGATTTTCCGGGTTGCTTGCTCGTGGTTCAGCACATGCCGGAGGGCTTTACCGGAATGTTTGCGCGGCGCTTGAACGAGTGTTCGGCCATCGAGGTAAAGGAAGCTCAATCGGGCGACCTGCTCCTCGCCGGGCGCGCTCTGATCTGCCCTGGCAACCGGCACATGAAAGTTCGCCGCATGGAGCACGGAGATATTGTCATGCTCGACGGGCAGCCAAAGATCAACGGCCACCGCCCCTCGGCCGACGTGCTTTTCGATTCGGTCGCGCAGGAGTTTGCAGAAAGGGCCGTGGCAATCCTGATGACGGGAATGGGAGACGATGGCGCCGCCGGTATGGGCGCGGTTCGCTCCGCCGGCGGGTTAACGATCGCCCAGAGCCTCGATACCTGCGTCGTGGAAAGCATGCCTCGCGCCGCCATCGAACGGGGATTCGCCATGCGCGTGGTTCCTCTGCATCTGATCGCAAGCAATTTGCAATCGATATGCGCGGCCGGCTACGCGCCGCCTAACCTGGAGACTTCGGCCCTGCTGTCGGGAGCCGGTCCCGCGGAATCTTTGTTGAGAAGGAGATCGTCATGAAGCCATTTGAGCCCTTGGCGCGCAAGCGGGACGGCCAGCCCGTGCGCTTCCTCATCGTGGACGACTCGGTGTTCGCGAGGAAGAGCATTACCAAAATGGTGGAGACTTTTGGAGGCCAGGTGGCGGGCGAAGCCGGCGACGGCTTGACCGCGATCACCGAATATGGACGCACCAACCCGGACATCGTTCTGATGGATATCACCATGCCCCAAATGGAAGGCATCGAAGCTGTCGAACGCATCGTCCAGGAACATCCGGATGCACGCGTGGTGATGGTTTCATCGGTGGGATACCAGGAAAATATCCTCGCCGCTCTTCAAAAGGGCGCGCGCCATTTCGTCCAGAAGCCCGTAAAGCCGGAAGTTCTCTACGAAATTCTGCGCTATGTCCTGAACGAGGAACCCGCCACCGCTCCCGTGGGGGCGTCCGAGGGGAGAACGCCATGAAAATGGATCTGATCCAGCCTTTTATCGGCTCTCTGGACACCGTGCTAGCCGAAATGATGAAGGCCCCGGTGACCATAGCGGATGTCACCATGGAAGAAGAAGGCTATCGCAGGAAGGGCCTGGCCGCCGTCGTCGGCTTCAAGGGACAAATCGAAGGCCGCATCATCCTCGACATGGAACCCAGCGCGGCGGCAAAAATCGCCGAATACATGGCGGGCGGCGAAGTGGACGCAGCCGAATCGATCGTGCCCGAAACGGTCTGTGAACTGGCCAACATGGTGATCGGAAACGCCGTAACACAGCTGAACGACCGGGGATTTCAGTTCCGGGTTTTCCCGCCCGCATTACTCACCGAAGATCAGTGCGCCAGGATCGGAAGCGATTCGGAGGCCACGATTCTTTCCTTTGACACGCCCGTTGGCGTCGTACACCTGAACATTTCCATGCGATATCATTCCCGCCGCTCCGGCGAACGCCAGCCCGTGGCAGTGGGCTAGCTTTGACTTCGGTTTCAACGCGCGCGAGGACCCACCCTTCGATACTCGGTGCCGTGGCGAAATAATCCCGCCTTTGGAATTTCCTCGGAATAGACGATGCGCGCCGGAAGGAAAATATTCGCGGTATCCGGAGAATACGGGACGGCAACCTCGATGGCTGTGTCGGCGTCGAACCGGCGCTTGCTCCGGAAGCACATTCCGATGGGAGAGATGTCCTCGCACACGGCGAGTTCGTCGTCTTCACCGGACTTCCGGATGCAGGCCGTGAGCCGTGTCTGGAGCCGTAATCGCTGCCGCTCTCTCTGCTCCCCGTCGGTTGGAGGGGCGGTTGTCGGCTCGCTCGTCGCGCGACGCGTCCGGGCCTTGAGCTTCTTTTCGTCTTCGTGGGGAACCTGCGTCCAGATGCTGGGGACGCAGCAGGTCTTGCAATGTCTCGCGATTCCCCGGTTCGTTTCGAAAGCGCGAAGTTCGATTTCGTTGAGGTACGCCACCTCCCGCCCGTGGCAATAGGTGCATTCGAGCAGCATTTTGGCCACGGCATCCGACTCTTCGAGAATTGCCGGGAAGTCGACGCCCCACAGGTCCATCTCCGGGTCGAGAACCTCCACGCTGTAGAGATAGCCGTCCCTCTGCTGGCCCATCTGATTGACCACGCGTGCGTGGCCCTGACGCTGAGATTCACTGGGAGCCTTGCGCTGAATGTGGATTTGCTGTCCGGGCGCCAACTCCCTGGCAAAGACGATCATGGCCCCGCGGCGGCTGACGATCAAAGTCTTGCCGGGCTCTTTGAATTCCGCGCCGTGGCTATCGGTCCCGGAAACCTCGAGCAGAACCGTTAGTGAAACGCGATCGCTGCGTCGTCGCGACGGCGATGACATTGTTTCTCGTTCCTCCTGAAAATCAGCTTTCGCTGTGCAACATAGCATATCCTGATTCCTGTCTCCCCACAGCAAACTGTACAGGGCCTATCGCTTGACCGGCCGGGTTATGATAGTCGGCCGTATAGGCCAGTTGCGGCGATGGCCGGGCAATTCTGGCAGCAGAGATACGCGCCTGAGGCTATCCTTACCACGACAACAGGACCCTTACAATTTGCCTTGACCGTGATAATGTGCTTCCCGTGACAGCGGGAAACGAGACGAAAAAGATGACGAAAACGCGACGCCCCACTCGACACACTGAGACGAACGGAAACGCTTCTATCTTGCTGAAAATAAAAGAAACCGTGCATGCTCACTCGACACTCTTAGCATGGTTCGCGGGGCGTCCGAAAAGGAGCGCGGAATGAGGATGAAGGGGCGTCGTCGGAGCGGTACTTACCGGCCAAAGTTGCGGGCAATCCTCCAAGCGCTTGCCTGGATCTTCTTGGTTGGCGGCGCAGCCTCCATTGCCGCAGCCCAGGGAGTGCAGATTTCCGGCGCGATCTCCGGCCATGTCGAAGATGCCTCCGGGGCGGCCGTGAGCGACGCGACGATCACGGTAACCAGTACCGAGACAGGGGCCGCGCGCATTCTGACCACCGATGACTCCGGCAACTTTACCGCAGTGGGGTTGCCTCTTGGCTCACAGGAGGTGAAGGCCGAAAAGAAGGGCTTCAAGGCCGCTGTTCGCAAAGGCATCGAGTTGGAGGTTGGGCAGGAAGTGGACTTGACCCTCCGGCTTGCAGTGGGAGAAATCGTCCAGCAAGTTGTCGTGTCCGAAGAAGCGCCGGTAGTTAACACCACTACAGCAGCCATCTCCGGCGTCGTGGGCGAACAGGAAGTGAAAGACCTACCGCTCAATGGCCGAAGCTTCGACGATCTGGTGACTCTCAATCCCGGCGCCATCAATTACAGCGCTTTGAAGAGCGCGCAAACAAGCACCAGCAACGGCAATACGTTTTCGGTCTCCGGTCGGCGCACTTACGAGAATCTATTCTTGCTGAATGGCATTGAATACACGGGATCAAGCCAGCTGGCCGTAACGCCCGGCGGGGTTAGCGGATATCTGCTCGGAATCGATGCGGTTCGCGAGTTCAACGTGCTTACGGACACCTACTCCGCCGAATACGGCAAGCGGGCCGGCGCGCAGGTGAGCGTGGTCACCCAGTCGGGAAGCAATACTCTGCACGGCTCCGCTTTTGAATTTCTCAGAAACAACGTCTTGGACGCGACGAACTATTTTGCCCAGGGCAACTCGCCTCCCTTCAAGCAGAACCAGTTTGGAGGCTCGCTGGGCGGCCCGCTCCAGAAAGACAAATGGTTCCTGTTCGGCAATTATGAGGGATTTCGCCAGGCCCTGACCCAGAGCAACGTTGCCATCGTTCCCGACCAGCAGGCGCGCCAGGGATTCTTGCCGAACTCCGTCACCGGTGTGTACGCCAAGGTCCCCAGTCTGAATACGTCGATGTTGCAGTACATGTCCTACTGGCCCCAGCCGAATGGCCCCGAGTTGCTTGTTCCCGGAAGCACAATTCCTTCCGGCACGGCTTACTCGTATAACAGCCCCAAACAAAGCATCCGCGAGGATTTCGGCACGCTGCGCAGCGATTACGTCCTGAGCAATCGGGATTCGCTGTCCGGCGCCTACACGATCGACGACGGCAACAGCCTCGTGCCCCTGGCAGACCCCTTGTTCGCTTCCTACTCATTGCTTCGAATGCAGGTGCTGAGCCTGCAGGAGACTCACATTTTTTCTCCGAACATTCTGAACACGTTTCGCGCCGGCTTTTCGCGCGCGGGATTCGGCCTGGACTCCTCTCTTTTATCCTCGTTTTCGCCGAGCCTCGACTTCGTTACCGGCGCCGGTCCCGGCGGAATCGTGATTGGAGGAGGAGCTTCGACCACCGGACTCGCCGCGCTCACGTCCGCCGGGCCGAACAACGCGGCGGGCGTCGTGAATCACCGAAACCTGTTCACGTATACCGATGATGTCCAGATCAGCAAGGGAATCCACCAGATCAGCGTAGGCGCCTGGTTCCAGCGCCTCCAGGACAACGAAAACAGCGCCTCGCGCCAGGCCGGACAAGCCACGTTTCTAACCCTTACGACATTCCTGCAAAGCACCACCAGCACGTTTCAGGTGGTTACCAGCCCCAACGAATTGGGTTGGCGAAGCCTTTTCGGCGCCTGGTACGTGGAGGACGCCATCCACCTCAGATCGAATCTCACGATTCGTGCCGGCATCCGCCACGAGCTCACAACGGGCTGGAACGAGGAATTGGGAAGAGCTTCGAATTACGTGACCGCGTCCGGCGTACTCGTCACAGCGCCGCAGGTCGGCAATTCGATATTCACTCAAAACAACGCCACAAAGCTCTTCAGCCCTCGCGTAGGCCTTGCCTGGGACGTCTTCGGAAACGGAAAAACCGCGGTTCGCGCCGGATTCGGCACGTACTATTCGCTGATAGACGATCTGGCGTTTCTGATGAACTCTCTCCCCCCGTACAACGGCTCCTTTTCCTGTTCCGGCGGGTTATTCTCGATCGTACCTATCGCCCCGCGGTCAACGTTGCCTTGTCCGTTCGCCCCTCAGGGAGTCCAGGCCAACGCGAAAACTCCGACGGTTGAGGAATGGAATCTCGCAATCGAGCAGGAGCTGGCCCACGACACCGCCTTCCGCATCGCCTATGTGGGATCGCACGGATACCACGGTTTTGTCAGCATCGATCCGAATACGATCCCCTCGCAGATATGTTCCAGCCCCAGCGGTTGCACGGCCGGCGGCGTCGCCACCAACGGCACTCCGGCCGCTAAGGCGAACCAAAGCCAAGTCGTCCAGGGCGCCGAGTACATTCCCGTTGGCACACGCCCGAACCCTTCACTGGGCGCAGGTTTCTTCTGGTACACCGAAGGCAACACCAGCTACAACGCGCTGGAAACAGAAGTGACCCATCGACTGAGCCAAGGCTTGCAGTTCCGTGCCAGCTACACTTGGTCGAAGAACCTCGATATCAATTCGGCGCTCACCGGCGCACAGGCCAGCAATCAATCGCAAATGGTGATGGACCGGGATGATTTGCGCCGCGACTGGGGCCCATCCGCGCTGAATCCCGCAAACCAGGGAAGCATCTCCGCACGCTACGAATTGCCGTTTGGCCAGGGCAAGCACTGGCTCAGCAGCACCAGCGGGCTCGAGAGCAAGCTGATCGACGGCTGGCAGTTGAACGGAATCGCCACATTCTTGAGTGGCTTCCCGTTCACGCCGGTGACCGGCTCGAATCGGTCCGGGGATGGAGACACCAGAAATCCGGACCGGCCTTCGCCGAACGCGGGCTTCTCGGGTCCCATTCTGCTGGACACTCCCACGAGATGGTTCAACCCGAATGCCTTCGTTATCCCTGCTGCGGGCACCTACGGAACTCTTGGGAGGGGCGCGTTCACGGGCCCGGGATTGGCGGACGTCGATCTCTCCCTGTTCAAAGACACGCGGGTGTCCGACAGGACCAGCCTCGAATTCCGCGCGGAATTCTTCAACGCGCTCAACCACGTAAATTTCGGTCCGCCCAATCCCACGGTGTTTGCGAGCGGAGGGTTCAACGCCTCCGCCGGAACCATCACCACGCTGGCGACAAATCCCAGGCAAATCCA
>JBEKTG010000009.1:0-19239 GCA_049516275.1 Candidatus Acidiferrales bacterium | reverse complement strand
CGCGGTCCAGTTCCGCAAACCATTTTGAGGCGTCGGGAATGATCGGCTCAAGCAGCACGCCCTCCGCCACCCTCCGAATCCGCACCTCTTCTCCCTCGAATCGGAACTCCCGCGGAAGCCTCACCGCCTGGCTCCGCCCGTTGCGAAACAGCTTCGCCGTCCCGGTCTTCGCCATCTGCACGCTCCTTTTGGGTCTATATCAACAGTATATATCAGCCTCGGGGGAATCACAGAACTTGCCCAACAGCGTTCTTGCCCCGCAACCATCCTCCAAAAACAGCACGCGAACTGCACGCCTCGCACTCGCAGGCCGGGTGCTGCCGCGATCATCGCGCGGCAGGTCGGCGAATACCTTGAATTGGCAAGCGACTCCGCGTACGATGCCGTTGCTTTGGCGCGCGAATCTCGCCTGGGCCTTTGCGTTGAGGGAGCTCTCGATGTTTGGACGGAAAGCTTTACCGCTTCTGGCAATCGCTGCGATCTCCGCAGGCGGCGCTGGCTTCATCTCCGCGCGGCAGGCTGCGCCCGCGCGCGCCTTCAGCTTCACGCAAGTCAACCGGGGACGAGTTTTGTATCAGCAGAAGTGCGCCTCCTGCCATCTCCCCGACATGGGAGGCGGAGTGGAAGCCCCTCCGCTCGCGGGCAGCACTTTCCTGAACGCCTGGCGAAAGCGCACCACCAGCGATCTTTTCAAGGTCATCCGCGAGACGATGCCCGCCAACAGTCCTGGATCGCTGAGCAACCAGGATTCTCTGAGCCTCATTGCGTTTATTCTCACATCGAACGGCGCCGCGGCCGGCGCGGATGACCTCACCGCCGACGCAGGCGTCACGATCGGCGACGTCGCTACGGGCGGCACCGCTGCAGTGCAGTCCGGGGCGCCCGGCGGCGCAGTCGGCCCGGCAGGTGGCGTGCCCCTCGGCCTCACGGTCAAAGGCGAAGTGAAAAATTACGTCCCGGTGACCGACGACATGCTCCTGCATCCCGATCCGGCCGACTGGCTGGTGGTTCGCGGCAACTATCAATCCTGGAACCACAGCACCCTTTCGCAAGTCACTCCCAAAAACGTCGGCGACCTGCGCCTCGCGTGGGTCTGGTCGATGAACGAAGGCTACGCCAACCAGCCTCAGCCGCTCGTCCACAACGGGATCATGTACCTCTTCAACACCGACAACATCGTGCAGGCTCTCGATGCACGCACCGGCGATCTGATCTGGGAAAACCACATCCGCCCCACCGGCCTGCAGGGCGGCGGAACGGGCGCCATCCGCAATCTCGCTATCTACAACGATAAGGTATTTGTGCCCACCACCGACGCGCACCTCGCCGCGCTCGACGCGCGCACCGGCAAAACCGTGTGGGACGTGGAAATGGCCGACTACACCAAGGGCTTCGGCAACTCCAGCGGACCAATCGTGATTCACGGGAAAGTGCTGCAGGGGATCACCGGCTGCGACCGCTATAAGGAAAATCCCGCGGAGCAGGGCTGCTTCATCAGCGCTTATGATCCAGATACGGGCAAGCTCCTTTGGCGCTTCAACACCATCGCCAAATCCGGCGAGCCCGGCGGCGACACCTGGGGCAAGCTCTCGAACATGCTGCGGGCGGGCGGAGAAACCTGGATCACCGGAAGTTACGACCCCGAGCTGAATCTCACGTACTGGGGCGTGGCACAGCCCAAGCCCTGGATGCAAGTGGCGCGCGGATCGAGCGTGGCCGATCAGGACCTGTACACAAGCTGCACGCTGGCGCTTCGTCCCGACGATGGATCGCTTGCGTGGTATTTCCAGCACGTCGCGGGCGAGACGCTCGATCTTGACGAAGTGTACGAACGCGTTTTGATCGACATCGGCACTCTCAAGGCCGCGTTCACCATCGGCAAGGCCGGCATTCTGTGGAAGCTCGACCGCGAAACCGGAAAGTTTCTCGCCGAACACGAAACGGTTTATCAGAATGTGTTCAGCGGCGTCGACCCCAAGACCGGGAAGCTCACCTACCGGCCCGACATCGTCGAGCAGAAACTCGGCGAGGGCGTGAAGGTGTGCCCCGGCATGCAGGGCGGCCACGGCTGGCAGTCGATGAGCTACTATCCGCAGGGCGGTCTGCTGCTCATTCCACTCGCGCAAAGCTGCATGGAAATGACCAGCCGGAAGGTTGCGTTTGAAGACGGCTCAGGCGGCGGCGCGGCCACGGAGAAACATTTCCAGATGCCCGGCACCAACGGCAACGTCGGCAAGCTGGCGGCTTACGACGTGAAAACGTTAAAGGAAGTATGGAACGTCCAGCAGCACGCCACTTTTCAAACCTCCGTGCTCACCACCGACACGGGTCTCGCGTTCATCGGCGATCTCGATCGATACTTCCGCGCCCTCGATGCGAAAACCGGCGCGACGATCTGGCAGACGCGCCTGGGAAATTCCGTGCAGGGATTCCCGGTGACCTACAGCGTCGACGGGAAGGAATATATCGCCGTGGGCACGGGCGTACACCACGTCCCCGTCCTGCCGGATGTTCACCAGCCGCCGCACGGCAACACGCTTTACGTCTTCACACTGCCGGATAAGAAATAGCGTTCATTTTTCGGTTTGGAAAAATCGAAGGAGAAGTTTTCAGCGGTAGCGATACAGCGTCGCGCGTTGGATGGGCGTCGCGCTCTTGCGTTGCCGCGACGAAGGCGCCCAGCTCCCCGGCGGCCAGCGCAACATCAGTCCGTCACCCTCGGCGGTATCGTCGCCCGCCAGCCGCCGCCCGGGCACCCAGCTCCCTTTCACAAAAACGCCTTCTTCCACGCTGGCCAGCCCGGCAAGCGGCGGCCCGGGAGTATTCGGCGAAAATGTAATCTGCAAACCGCTGCCAGCCGCGACAAATTCATCGGGCCCGATCGCAATTACAATCGCTGCGCCGTAGGTGAACGGCGGAATTTCCGTGGGCAGCGCCATCGGCACGGGCGGCGGCTTCAGGAACGCGGCTTCCACCGTGTAGTTCCCCACCTTTACTTTTTGCGGCGGGTCGTCGGGGCCGAGCAGAAACGCCGACATCGTCCCATCGCCCTGATGTTTCGAGATAAGCGGAGCCAGTTCGTCGATCAGCTCGTAGCTCTCGATCAAATCGGTATCGGCGTGGGGATCGCGCTCGACCGCGCCCATGGCCGAAAAGCCGACCGCATCGTGGCGGCCAAACGCATACAGCACGCTGGTTGCGCCGATCGGCCCGCCCACGGTTTCCGGTATGAACAGGGGATTCCCAGACCGGTCGTAGTTGGCGGTCCACTCCGCGAAATCGCTGTACGCGTCGGGCGAGAGCATATCGATTTTCGGCGCGCCGGCTTGCCAGACGTCCATCAGGTCGTCCATCGGACCGCCGACCGCGAAATACCTTCCCCGCAATTGCTTTCTTTCTTCCGTGAGCGTTTTAGCGGGGTCGTGTTTTTTCACGGCTCTTCCGACTGCCACGTTCAGGAACATGGGAATCGGATACTCTGCTTTGCCGGCATCGACTACGCGCCCGATGTAGCGCGCAAAGTTCCAGGCCATGAAAATTTCATCGGCTGCTTCGCCGCGTCCGAAGACGTCCTGCCACGTGCCGGACGTTTTTGCCCCGGCCGCTTCCAACAGCTGGCGAAACTCCGGAATCAGCGTGCCCTTGTGCTGCTGGAGGTAATCCATCAGCTCTTTCGGCACCGGCCGTCCGAAGGCCTCGTTGGCCGCAGGCGAACGGTCGCGGGAATCGCCCTGGAATCCGATTTCGTTCTCCACCTGGATCATGATGACGGTGTGCTGCCGGCCATCGACTTCCTTCACGTGCCGCATCAGCGCGGCGAACGCGCGGGCGTCGGCGTCCCGGTTCGCATCGCTCAGCGGCGTGAGTAACTCGATCGACTTTCCGTTTTGGATCTGCGCGCGAGGAAAGCGTTCGAAATCCTTCTTGACCCAGTCGGGAGGATAACTGGATAGCCCGTTCTTCCAGCTCGCGAACCATAACAGCGCGAGATGCAAATTGCGCTCGCGTGCGTCGCGGATGATGGCATCGAGTACGGTGAAATCGAACTTGCCTTCCTGCGGCTCGATCTGCGCCCAGGAAACGGGCGTGAGGACGGTGTTGAGTTTTGCCCGCACGAGCTTCGGCCACACCGCCTTCATGTATTCGAGGCTGCTGGAACTATCGTTGTTGAGTTCCCCGGCGAGAACGAGGAAGGGTTTGCCGTCGACGATGAGTTGGCTCGCGGTTCCCTGCTTGCGCAAGTGAGGAATTTCCGACGACGCGGGACTTCCCGGCCTGCTACCCGATGGCCCAGTTGGAGAGGACTGGGCAAAAAACCGAGGCGTCACTAGCACGAAAGAAAAAAACAAACCAAGACAGCTCGAAATAAAAATGCTGCCGCGCCATTTTTTGAAGCGATACATCAATCTGACGGTTCTCAGAGGCACGGGGAGCGCTCGCGAGTCGCCTGCGCGCTCCCGCTCCGTTTCACTTGGCAAGCGGATCAGGCCGCAGCTGGAAATGGACGGCATAGGGCCGCGTGCCCCAGCCTCCTTCGGTGTGCCACACGACGCGGCTCTCGACCGCCGACCACAATCCCCGGCCCTTCCAGCCACCTTTGGGATCGTCGATGCGGCCGTCCAGGCTGCGCGTGAAGAAGCCCATGGGATACGGCACTCGCAGCGTGATCCATTTTTTCGTGGAAGGCAGGTAGGCAATCAGCGAATCGGAACCCGTACCGGTCACAACAGGTACGTCATTGCCCAAACCGAGCGTGTTGGCGCGATCGACCCAGTCGTTGTAGAAATAATCCGCGGCGACGTTACTTCCCTTGAATTGCGGGCCAGGAACGGGATAGAGCGTCCAGCCTTCGGGACAGTGCTGACCCGTCGCCGTCGGACCGTTCTTCACCTTGCACTTGCGCCGGTCAAAGCTGGCGAGCTGCCCGCTGCCGGTGAGGCCGACCCACACAACGCCGTTGGAATCCACGTCGATTCCCTGCGGGCCATAGCCATCCTGATCCTTTACGCTGAACGGCGGCTCATAGACTTCCGCGATGCATGTTTCCGGCGGGTGCGTTCCCACGTCCATACGAACGATTCGTCCGGGGATCAGATCGGTGGTGTGAAACCAAACGCTTCCATCGGTGGGGCTCACAGCGATGATGTAGCCCGTAGGGCCGGGAATCATGCGGTCAAGCTTCGGGTCGGCCGGCTGGTCCGCCGTGGTCCAGGGCTTGGTGATCTTGCCGTCACCGTTGTAATCGAGGATCGCGGGACACCAGCCTTGCGATTTCTCCGGGTCGTGAGTCTCATCCCAGACGCGCGCTTTTACCCAGCTGAGCCCGTAAACGCCCCGCGCGCTCATGTAGAAGGTCTCGTCCTTGTCGTAGCCGAATGCCGTGTGCGAGCCGCCGGTGCAAGTATCGATTACCGTGAACTGGCTCGTCTTGGGATCGTAATACGCGACGCCTTCGTTGCGCTGGCGGCGCTGCTTCAACGGATAGTATTTGGCGAAGGGATTATCGGAGCCCGCCTGGCAATAGGCCGGAACGTCCAGCCGGGACTGCACGTTGAACCAGGTGCGGCCCTTGCTGTCCATCATGCCCGGCCCGGCATTCACGGGATCGAGCCGAACCTGTTTCAGCTCCTTGCCCCAATAGGGAGACGGGTACTCCGGCATCACGTCCGGTTCCCCACTCTTGAACTGCTTGCGCCACTCTTCGTTGCGGAGCGGAACTCGGGCTATCTGGTCGGTATTCTCTACCGGATCGATGATGCTGACCGCGCCCTCCGCCCAGTCGACAATGTAGACGTGCCCGTTGCCATTCACGGTCGGCTTCCGCTTATCGGTGCTGATCAGATCGTGAGGAAACGCAGTGCGGGTCGCAAAATCCCACATCGTAAGCACCAGGTTGCGCTCCACACCCTGCGGCCGCGGCGGGACCGGCGGCAATGCGCCCTTGGAGATTTGCTCCATCCAGGTGACCCATAGATTCATCGCTGTGGGATTGCTGAGGCCCAAGGCCGGGGTCGTGTGCAACTCGCGGCCGCCCTGGCCGACTTCGAGCTTTCTCTCCCATCCTTCCCGGATCGTCGGGAAACTGCCGATCTCCGGCTCGACTTCGCGCGTGGCTTTGGTGCCCATCTGGTGGCAGACTTCGCAGCCCCTTCTCAGGCCCCAGATGTAATCCGCCTGCGTCTGTATGGTGCGGCCGGTGTGCAATTCGAGGAATGAACCCTGCCCCGGAACCGTCATCGGAAACGCGTCCTTCGGCGGGATCTGCAGCATGGAATACCAATAATTCGGAGGATAGTACTGCGCCGCCGCGGCGGGTGACGGAGCTACCACCGCAGCGAGGGCCAATGTTTGCCCCGGCTTGGCATCGACCGGCTGCGAATCCACCAGTCCGTAGCCACGCACCCAAATCTTATAATTGGCTTTGGGCAGATCGGGAATCAGGTAGCGACCGCGATCGTCGGTGACGACGATCTTGCGGAACTTGGTCTGAAAGTCGTTGGTCTCGGCGATCACCCACACGCCCGCTTCCGGTCCGTTCGCGCTGGTGACCACTCCACCCACGTTATCCGCACTCACCGACACACCGCTCGCTTGCGCCTGAGCAATGGCCTCGTTTGGGCGCGGACCAGCCTGCAAGCGAACGACTGCGACGCCCGCTATCATTCCCCACGCAGCCAAAACCAATCCGACCGACTTCCGCCTAGCTACATTCATAATGAGCCCTCCAAATTGGGCACATCGTACTCCTGAACTCGCGCTGGAAACAACCGGGTCACGCTCTGGTCATTACTAATCTCTACATAATTACCGCGAGCCGCCGCGCGCCGCATGTCGCGCCACTCAGAATCCGCAGATTCGGGCAGGTGGTATACTCCGCCAATCGTGGAGATGGACCTCAGGCGCACTTTTCGACGGCTCGCAACCCGCGGCAAAGAGTTATCCCGTAAAACCACCACCGCACTTTTTATCCTGCTGCTGCTCGTGAACGGTGTGGGATTGGGCGCCTCCCCGCGAGGAAAGAGTTATTTCGCCTACATCGGCACTTATACGCACCATGCGAGCAAAGGCATCTACCTGTATCGCTTTTGGCCTTCTACCGGAGAAACCCTGCCGCTTGGGCTGGCCGCTGCGACCGCCAGCCCTGCGTGGCTAATCGTGCATCCGACCCGCCGCTTTCTCTATGCCGCGAATGAGTACGGAGGAGGAGCCGAACCAGGAAACACCATCAGCGCGTATGCCATGGATACGAAAACCGGCAAACTCATATTTCTAAACAGGGTGTCGTCAAAGGGCGTCGGCCCATGCCATTTGGCGATCGATAAGACGGGGAAAATTCTCGTCGCGGCGAACTTCGCCAGCGGCAGCGTGGCCGCATTTCCCATCCGCAGCGACGGGAGCCTGGGCGAGGCTTCGGGATTCGATCAACATCACGGATCGAGTATCGACCCCGTGCGCCAAGCCGGTCCGCATGCGCACTCCGCGATCGTTTCTCCCGACAACCGCTTCGTTCTTGTCGCCGATATAGGCCTCGACCGGCTTTACTCCTACCGGCTGAATCCCTCGGCTGGCTCTCTCGAGCCGAACGATCCGCCCTTTGCCGCACTGCACCCCGGCTGGGGACCGCGCCACCTGGCGTTTCATCCCAACGGCCGGTATCTCTATCTGATCAGCGAAATGGGATCGATGATCACTACTTTCGCTTACGATGCCGCTCGCGGGACAGTGAAGGAACTCCAAACGGTTTCCACTTTGCCGCAAGGCTTTGCCGGAAAAAGTACGGCGGCGGAGATTCAGGTGGATCGCGAGGGTAAGTTCATCTACGCCTCCAATCGCGGCGACGACAGCATCGGAGTATTTGCCATCGATGCGAATACTGGCACGCTCTCGCCGACCCAGCACATTTCAACCGAAGGCAAAACTCCCCGCGCCTTCGCGCTGGATCCCACAGGGCAATACCTTTTCGCGGCCAACCAAAATTCCGCAAACATCGCCATACTGCGAGTGAACTCAACCACGGGCGGCCTGACTTCCACCGGGAAAACTCTCACCGACTCTCCCGAGCCGAGCTGCGTGATCTTCGTCGAAGCGAAGCGTTAGAAAGAGCGTGTCAGGCCGCCCCGACAGCGCGTCAAAATCGATTTCTTCAACCTCTTCAACGGTTTAGCGTCCTGCGGCAATCCTCCGCGTAACGTACCTTCTCAAGATAGCTTGGGACATTCCGGTATGGTCTGAAAACGCCCGCGCGCATATGTTGAGACAACGGAGGCGATCATGAACACAATTGCCGGAGCTGTTGCCGACCGATCTGCGGGCACTGAGAATTATGTGAATTCTCCCGCGAGCGCTTCCAGCGTTGAAAAAAGAAAACAGCGCCGGCTTGTGGCGCAAACGAAGCCCATGTTTGTCGCCACATCTCAAGAAGAAACTGAATTTTGGGCAGACGTCACTTAAAGGCTCATTCCAAAGAATTCATGGCCAGGATTAAGAACCGAGCCATCAGGAGACAAAAATGAAAAAGTTCTTGCTGTTTGCAGCGTTGTCGGTGGTGTTGGGGTCCATCTCGCTTCCTTGCCGCGCGCAAGGGGCGCCACGAGGTTCAGGCAATCAAGCCTGGCTGATGAACGAGGTGCGGCATCAACTCGTCCTGCTTCCCTACTATTCCGTCTTCGACAACCTAGCGTACCGCGTGGACGGCGAAAAGGTAACTCTGACGGGCCAGGTCACGCGGCCGGACATTAAAGACGACGCGGGCAAAGCGGTGAAGGGCATCGAAGGCGTCGAGTCGGTGGACAATCAGATCCAGGTGCTTCCTCCCTCTCCCATGGACGACCAGATTCGGCGCGCCGAGTTTCAGTCAATTTATTCGTTCCCGTCGCTGCAGCGCTACGGGGACATGGCCGTGGCGGCGATCCATATCATCGTGGACAACGGCCATGTGACGCTCGAAGGCGTGGTCAACAGCGATGCAGACAAGGACGTGGCAGGAATCCGCGCGAACACCGTGCCGAACGTGTTCGCCGTGACCAACAATCTGCGCGTCCAAAAGGGCAGCTGACCTTCGAGCGACGCTAGCCAGGCACGGGTGAGCTCGGCGTTTAAGCGCGGGCTCACCACCCGTTCCTTAAACGGATTTGACTCTCGATTGCCGTCCCGACTTTGTACCCGCGTTCTTGATCCCGAACCTCCTCCACAGTACTCCCCTTGTCCGGCTGGTGCGTTTTGTCAGACACTAGATAGTTGGAAGCTTGGCGGAGATGACTTCCGGCCAGGCCTCACACTGTTCTGGTTACCGAAACCATAATGCCTAGCCCGGCGTCCTTTTTAACTATGCAATTGGCTTGGAAGATTCACGGCCATCTGGGGCGGATTCAGGGATGAACGTCTCTACCCCTTTCATCCACCGGCCGGTGGCCACGACCCTGCTGACGGTAGCGGTGGCGCTCGCCGGGATCATCGGGTTCCTGGTGCTGCCGATCGCGGCGCTGCCTCAAATCGATTATCCGACGATCAGCGTGCAGGCTAGCTTGCCTGGCGCGAGCCCGGAAATCATGGCCTCCTCGGTGGCCACGCCCCTCGAACGCCAATTCGGGCGCATCGCGGGCGTCACGGAGATGAGTTCCTCGAGTTACCTCGGCAGCACCTCGATTGCCCTGCAGTTCGACCTGAACCGCAACATTGATGGTGCCGCCCGAGACGTGCAGGCCGCCATCAACGCCGCACGCAGCTATCTGCCGGCGAACCTTCCGAACAATCCCACGTATCAGAAGGTGAATCCGGCCGACGATCCGATTCTCGTGATCGCTCTTACGTCCAGGATCTACGATACGGGGCGCCTCTACGACGCCGCGTCGACGATCATGCAGCAGAAGCTATCCCAGGTTTCCGGCGTGGGGCAGGTATACGTGGGCGGGAGCTCGCTGCCCGCGGTTCGCGTGGAAATCAATCCTACGCAGCTAAACAGCTACGGGCTCGGTCTGCAGGATGTAAAGAACATGCTGAGCCAGCAGAACGCGAATGTGCCGAAAGGCCAGATCTGGGACGACGGCACGACAGCGGACATCCTCGCAAACGACCAGCTTCTGAAAGCGGATTATTATAAGCCGCTGATCGTCGGCTACCACAATGGCGCCGCCATCAAATTGTCGGATGTCGCGGAGGTCCGGGATTCCACCGAGAACATCCGGACAGCCGGCTACTTCAACGGCCGCCCGTGCGTGACGATGCAGGTCTACCGGCAGCCCAACGCCAATATCATCGACACGATCGACCACGTGCGGCAGGCGCTTCCCGCGCTGCAGGCTTCGATCCCGGCGGGAATCGAAGTAACGGTCACGTCGGACCGGTCCGCGAGAATCCGCCCCTCGATCCGCGAGGCCGAGAGGTCTCTTCTGGTTTCCATCGGTCTGGTGGTTCTGGTGGTTTTCGTCTTTTTGCGCAGCCCGCGCGCCACGCTGATTCCCAGCGTCGCGGTTCCCGTTTCGCTGCTCGGCACCTTCGGCGTGATGTACCTGTTCGGCTACAGCATCGACAATGTCTCGCTGATGGCCCTCACGATTTGCACGGGATTTGTGGTCGATGACGCGATTGTCGTGATCGAGAACATTACCCGCTACTTCGAGCAGGGAATGCGCCCCTTCGAAGCCGCTTTGCGCGGAGCGCAGGAAATCGGCTTCACGGTTCTCTCCATGACGTTGTCTCTGGTGGCCGTGTTCATTCCGATCCTGCTGATGGCCGGCATTGTGGGGCGGGTGTTCCGCGAGTTTGCCGTCACACTTTCCGTGTCGATTCTCGTTTCGCTGCTGGTTTCCCTGACGATGACCCCGATGATGTGCGCGCATCTGCTAAAGCGGAAAGAAGGGGAGACGCACGGGCGAATTTACCGCACCACCGAAAAGTGCTTCGATTTCATGCTGCGCGCGTACGATCACGGCCTGAAGTGGGTGCTGGGGCATGAGCGGTTCACGCTGGGAATCCTGCTGATCACGATTGCCGTGAACATCTATCTTCTGGTGATCGTGCCCAAGGGCTTTTTCCCGCTGGGCGACACCGGCAAACTGATCGGGGGAGTTCGCGCTTCCCAGGATATTTCGTTTCAGGCCATGAATCGGCTGAGCTACCGGTTCGTTAATCTGATCAAATCGGATCCCGCGGTGGAGGACGTTTTGGTTTATACGGGCGGAAACGGCCCGGTGAACACCGCCCACGTCAATGTGACGCTGACGCCGTTCGAAGAGCGGCAACTGTCCGCCAGCCAGGTGATTGACCGTATGCGCCCCAAGCTCAACAGCGTGCCGGGGGCGCGGGCCGTTCTGCAAGCCAGCCAGAATCTGAAAATTGGCGCCAAGTCTTCCAACGCGCAATTTCAATACACGCTACGGTCCGATAGCGTCGACGACCTGGTGCAATGGGGACCGATCATTTTTAATCAAATGAGGAAACTGCGCGACCTCACCGACGTGGACACCGACCAGCAGAATAGCGGCCTGGAAGCGCGGCTGGTGTACGACCGCCGGACGGCGGCGCGGATGGGAATCACCACCCAACTGATGGATAGCACTCTCTACAGCGCCTTCGGGCAGTCCCAGGTTTCCACGATGTACACCTCGCTCAACCAATATCACGTGGTGATGGAAGTGGCGCCGCAGTTCTGGCAGAACCCGCAGGGACTCGACGACATTTATATTCACTCGTCCACCGGCGCGGTGGTTCCGCTCAGCGCGGTGGCTCATTTCGAAAAAAGAATCGCTCCGCTGGCCGTGAATCACGACGGCCAATTCCCGGCCGTGACGATCTCTTTCAATCTTGCCCATGGAGTGGCCTTGAGCGACGCGGTTCAGGCCATCAGCCAGGCAGAGCAGAGTCTCGGCGTGCCGGCCTCGATTCGGAGCGCGTATTCCGGGAGCATGCAGGCGTTCCAGGCTTCGATTGCCACCGAACCGTTCCTGATCGCTACGGCCCTGTTGGCGGTCTATATCGTTCTGGGGATGCTCTACGAAAGCTATATTCACCCGATTACGATTCTCTCCACGTTGCCGTCGGCGGGCGTGGGGGCGGTGCTGGCTTTGATGCTCTTCCACATGGACCTCAACGTGATCGCGCTGGTGGGAATCATATTGCTGATCGGGCTCGTGAAAAAGAACGCCATCCTGATGATCGATTTTGCCCTGGCGGCACAGCGAAACGAACATCGCGACGCCAAAAGCGCGATTCATGAGGCATGCCTGCTACGTTTTCGCCCCATCCTGATGACGACGATGGCCGCCATGCTGGGGGCGATGCCCCTTGCTCTGGCCAGGGGCATTGGCTCTGAATTGAGGATACCGCTGGGAGTCACGATCGTGGGCGGCTTGCTCTTCAGCCAGATGCTGACGCTTTTCACCACGCCGGTCGTCTACCTCTATATGGACCGCTTCAGCGTTTGGTGGAAACACAGGAAGCGCTCGCTGCGATTGCAGGTGGCGCCGCAGCAGGCAGACTGATTTTTGAACCGTTGAGCGCCTACAACTCGGTCGATAGCCTCAGCGGGTTGCAAGATAATGCCACTTGCGATTGACAAACTTCAGCTGATGAATTTGGCCCACGTCGGCGTGAAGGAAGTAGTGCCCGTCCGGGATCAGGTGACGGTGGGAGGACTGCACACAGCACTTCGAGGCGGATGTGTGGTTGGGCGTCATGTGCCGTCCTGGCCGTTCTTCCACGACGGGGAAATGGATATCATAATGAACCTGATACTCGATGCCGGTCGTCATCGTCGGCACTAAGTGTCCACGGCCCTTGAGTCTTTCAAGCTCCATGTTGATTCCTCCGATTGCTACGAGCGCCCTGGAACCGCTCTAAGGGAATTCATCACCAATACGACCACAACCAGCGCAAGCGCCACTACTCCGGCAAGTGTTCCTAACATTCCTTGATCTCCTGAGCCCTATAACGCAACGCCCTGCAAGCCATAAGGCCGCTCGAAAACCCGGGAGCCGCCATTCATCCGCGTGAGAATCGACTGGCTGCCGCGGGAAAACAGAAAGTATTTCCCATGTTCCTCCGCGGCAATCTGTCCCATGCGCTGACGCGCATTTGAGAGACCCTCAACGGCTTCCACCCACAAACCATGTTCTTCGGGCGCTCCCGAGAAAATATCGAAGGTTCCTTCGTCCATGTGATCCGCCTTTTTGGAGTCTAAACATGCGGTGCCACGGATGCTGTCCCGAAAGACACACAGCCCCAGCTTTGAGCGCATAGAAATGTGTCCGCAACGGGACAGACGCTGTGGTCCCACGACCTTAAGATGGCGTCTGGATCGCTCGCTGTTGTCGATCCGAAGCCGGGAGAAAAGAAATGACGACCGCAAAAGGTGAGAAGTGCGCACACCCCATTTGTTCGTGTGTGACCACGTCGGGCAAATACTGCAGCACCCAGTGCGAGGCCATGGAAAAGACGCCGGATATCGATTGTACGTGCGCGCACCAGGGCTGCAAGGGCAAGACGTCTTGAGCCGATTCGTCCAGTTCGTCCGCGACGGTCGCATCGACGAGCGTTCGTTTGGGCGAACTTAACAGATCTTTAAATGCAACCGGAAGATCGTTTCAGTACCTAGATTCAATCTCAAAAGGGAGATAATGAAATGTTGAAAAAGTTTCTGGCCGTCGCAACACTCGCTCTGCTCGCAACTCTAACCGCCGTCGCATCCGACCGTGAGGATGACGTCAAGCGCAGCCACAAGGCTGCCGAAGTATTCAGAGACATCATGAATGCTCCGGATCAAGGCATTCCTCGCGACCTGCTGGAATCGGCGAAATGTATCGCTATTATCCCGGGAGAGGTGAAGTTCGCTTTCATCTTCGGAGGCAACTACGGTCGCGGACTCGCAACCTGCCGCACCCGGCATGGCTGGAGCGCGCCGATGTTTTTGGCCATTGACGGCGGCAGCGTAGGTTATCAGATCGGGGGATCTTCCACCGACCTCGTGATGCTGTTCATGAACGATCACGCGCTGCAGAGCCTGCTTAGCGACAAATTCAAGCTCGGAGGCGACGCATCTGTCGCGGCCGGACCTGTAGGCCGCAACGCAACCGCCGCCACCGACCTTAAATTGAGCGCGGAAATCCTGTCTTATTCCCGCACGAAGGGAGTTTTTGCCGGTGTAAGTCTGGATGGAGCGGTGGTGCAAGCCGACAAAAGCGGCGACAAAGCGATGTACGGCAACAATGTTGACCGCCATGAAATTCTGAGCGGCAGAGTCGCTGTGCCCGTCTCGGCTCGGCAATTGCTTCACGAAATCGGCGGATACGTGCAGGAAGCCAAAGAGAGATAAGCGGGAGAATTCTCGATTGCTCCTTGGATGCCCCCCGTCCGTACCGGCAGCATGATGGGGTGTGAGAAACATGCTCCACACACCCGGTCATGCTCCGTACGAACGTTTTCTTTATGTTCAGCCAGAAAACCGAAGGGACGCGAGCGAGATCTAAAATCCGCGTCCCTCTTCTTCCGCATCTACCTTAAGTCGATTACCGGCCTTCCGGCCTTCGCGGAGCCGGCGCGAACCGGCGAGGCTATGTCTGTTGCGCCGAAATAGCGGATCGCTTGCCGGGCAAGCCGGAAACAAACAGAAATGTCATTCATAGGAACAGCAATTATTGTGGCCCTCGCGCTATTCGTGGCTTGGGTGATTAACGCGCTGCCGCTGGAAGCAATGACCAGGAGATTTCTGATGGCTCTCCTTGGCGTGACTGTTCTTTTGTGGCTCGTGAAAGTATTCGTTGGGTTTGGACACGTGCTCACTTGGCGGCCATAAAAACCGCCCGCACATGTGAAGCGCGACACCTGTCCGGAACAGGACAGATCAGGCCGTACGCTGCGTGTACGATGCGGTTTGCAGTTGAGATGACAAAAGCGGCGTAAACGCTGAAGGAGATCTTCGATGTTACTTCTAATTATCCTTCTGATTCTGTTGTTCGGTGGAGGCGGAGGGTATTACGGTTATTCCCGATGGGGGATGGGCGGAGGCCTTGGGATCGTTGGGACGATCCTGCTCATCGTGTTGGTCGTGTACCTGGTTGGCGGCCTGCGTTGACCTGGTTGGCATCGGTCTGACGCCCAGGCCGGTGAAGTTGGCGATGGGCTGACAGTGCGTGGCTGTCAACTCATCGCCTTTGCTTTTGGTACCCGGATGTCTCCCGGTGTGCAACATCTACAGACAAGAAGGGGCGCCGATTAGTGCACGCGTGGGTGGCCGGCAAAGAATAGAATCAGAAGAATCAGTATGACCGCACTGACGCCTCCGATAGGGTAATAACCCCAGTTCTTACTGTGTGGCCAGATGGGAAGGCTTCCCACAAGCGTTACGACTAAAACAATTGCAATGATGAATAGAAGAGTCATGGTTCAGCGGCTCCTTTGAGCGTCGAGCATCTTCTGTGACTTACTTTGGCGATTGGCAATACGAGGCATTGCCATCCTTCTTCACTCTGACAAGTAGTTGCATTTCAGGAAGTAGCTGCCCGAGGCGCCGTTCCGAAGAATACGGTTCGCCAGATAGCCGATCCCTGGCTTTTCCAAGAATGGCTACCTGGCAAAACGCTCCTGAATCAGTAATGGAGAAAATACTAAAGGATACTGATCGAGATGCGCAGCCCCGGATGAAAATTGTCATACATGTAATAGCCGCCGTCGGTATATACCACGTAAACGTCGTCTGAATATCCCCAGCCGATTGGCCACGGATCGATGAAACCGAAGGAGTAGCCGCCATAGTTGAAGCGCCGGCTATCATACTGCCCTCGGCTGACGTGGAAGCTGTGTCCGCTGCCAAAACTGGAAGAGTAGTGCGCCTCGGAAATGCGGCCATGCTGGGAACCACCTCTGTTTTCAGCCACAGCATGTGTCTGCTGCGCGTGCTCCTGACTCCGGCCATTATTCGCCGGCTGTGCCTGATTCACCGCATGTGTCTGCGGCTGCTGTGTATGCGCAGCCTGCTGTGTGCGCGGCTGCTCTGCGGGCCTTGCATTCTGTGCCTGCTGGTGCGCCGCTGGCTGGGCTTGATGTTGTTGTGGCTGCGGCTGCCGTTGCTGTTGTACCGGCCTATCCTTCTGCGCGGCTGGCTTAGACCCCTGTTGTTGCCCGTGCTCTTCCTCGTGGCCCTTTTCCTGGCGCGCGTAGGCGGAAGCAGTGCTCCCGAGAAGCACAAGCAATGCTGCTGTTGCGATTGGGAATTTCATCTGTGTCACCTCAAATTTAGATACGTCCAGAGTGTAGTGTTTTGACACCCGGCCGTCTGTGTCGAAGGGGACAGGTCCTCGCTACCCTCCAAGCCTTCCGCAAAGCTGTCGTTACGCGACAGAGACCCGGGCAATCCAGGACTTTAGCGATTGTCGATTCTCGCGTGTCGTATCCGTTAACACGGGTAGTTAAAGTGTATCGTTCCGGACATACGCCACCGGGGCCTCTCCAATACTGTCTTGATGGGAGCATTGAACAATCCCGGGAACCAGCCAGCAATCGGGTCGGCTCCCGGAATGGCACTTCCAAATGCCTTCACTTTACCGAGACCGTGGTCAGCCCGCTGGTCCAGTTCCTTTTCTGACTGGACCTGCAAGACGGGGCCGGCCATTGCGCATCCTCTTTTACAGTGAGGCTGGGGATGCAGAGCGCTGCGTGAAGGAACTCAAGCGAGCGCAATGCAAACTCAGCGCAGATATCGTCTTCACATCCGGCGAGTTTGCGGAACATCTTAAATCGAAGGTCTATGACGTTGTTGTGGCCGAGTATCCCGCGCCCAATTGGCAAGGCACGCAGGCTTTGGAGCTTCTGCAGCAATTGGACAAGGGCGTTCCCCTCATTTATGTAACGTACATCGACCAGGCCGAGACCATAGCGAAGCTCATTACCAAGGGCGCCGCCGACTGTATTGAAATGGGAAACATTGGCCACCTTCCCGTCGCGATTCGCCGTGTGCTCGGCGAAAGCAACCTGCGCGAGCAGCGCGATCAGGCCGAGAAAAAATTGAGGCATTCGCAAGCTCGCTACCGTGCCCTGGTAGGAAACCTCGCGTATGGGATGTGCCGTTGGAACATGGAAGGCAAGCTTGTGGATGTCAACCAGGCGCTGGTGACAATGCTTGGATATCCGTCAAAGAAAGAACTCATGGCTGACGGGCTGACAGGAATCATTTTCCGCGATCCCTCCATCCGGAACCAGATCCTGGAGGGTGGCCGTTCCGGCAATCACCTGAAACCTGTCGAGATTGACTGGAAGCGGAAAGACGGCACGAATTTGAAGGTGCGGCTTAGCGGACGGGAAATTCTGGTCGAGCGCGGCAGGATAGACGGTTATGAGGTCATCATCGAGAATGTGACCAACCAGCGCGAACTGGAAGACAGTCTGCGCGACCAGGCGACCAAAGACTCCCTGACGGGACTGGCCAATTACCGCCATCTCATCGATATTCTCGACAGCGAAATCAAGCGGTCCGCTCGCACCGGCCGGCAATTCGCTCTGTTGTTGTTCGACCTGGACCAGTTGAAAAAAATAAACGATCGCTACGGCCACGTGACGGGAAGCCGGGCCCTGTGCCGTCTGGCCGACGCCTTGTGCGTGAGTTGCCGGGATATCGATACGGCGGCGCGCTTTGGAGGAGACGAATTCGCGCTGGTCCTGCCGGAGACAGGGGCAGAACCGGCCGGTCTGGTCGCCCGGCGAATTTGCAACACTCTGGCCTCTGACGGGGGTGAGCCGAGGCTATCGGTCAGCGTCGGAGCCGCGATCTATCCCCAGGACGGCCAGGCGATCGAAGCCCTGCTGACCGCGGCCGATGTGGCACTTTACGCAATGAAGGCAAAGCGCGCGCCCAGCGCGATTCCGAACCTGGTGTCGACAGGAGGAAAAGATGGAAAGGAATAGCAGTCCCAGCCTTGCGGAGCCGAAAATGGTGACTGCGCTAGGGCGAACCGGTCGTGTTGCTCACAAAGTTTCAAAGGCAAGAGCGGCTGCGAGAAAAAAGCTCGCGGCGATCTCCATGCACGTGAAGGCTCTCAGGCGGCAGTTGCGGCAGAACACAGAAGGGTTCAAATACGACCTGTCGTAGCGTCAGTCAGGGACTACACGGAAGGGTCTCATCAACTCGGGCTGCCACTCGTAAGGATCACCTTGAGCGCGCCCTCTCTTGCCGCGTTTTCAAACGTCTCATACGCTTTCAAAATGTCGTTCATTGCGAAGCGATGAGTCACGAGTTTATTCGGCTGCAGTTTGCCCGACCGCACGACCTTCAGCAGCATAGGTGTGGTTACCGTGTCCACCAGCCGCGTGGTCAGCGAAATGTTGCGGTCCCAGAGTTTTTCGAGGTGCAATTCCACCGGTTTGCCGTGCACTCCCACGTTGGCGATGCGTCCGCCCGCGGCGACAATCGCCTGGCAAATAGCGAACGTAGCGGGAAGGCCGACTGCCTCAATGGCCACGTCGACTCCGGCTCCTTCGGTCTGCTCCATCACGTGACGGGCGGCATGTCCATCCGCGCCGTTAATCAAGGTAGTCGCGCCAAACTGCTTCGCGACCGCGAGGCGCTTGTCGTCCAGGTCAATCATGAGGATCGCCGCCGGTGAATAGAATTGCGCAGTCAGTAGAACGGCCAGCCCCACGGGCCCGGCGCCTACGATGGCAACTGTGTCACCCGGTTTCACTTGCCCGTTCAGAACGCCGCACTCGAAGCCGGTCGGTAAGATGTCGCTAAGCATCACCAGGGCCTCTTCGTCACTGCCGGGAGGAAAGTTGTAGAGACTTCCATCGGCCTGCGGTATCCGCACATATTCCGCCTGAGTTCCGTCGATGGTATTGCCCAGGATCCATCCGCCATGTCGGCAGTGGGAATACATGCCTCTTCTGCAAAAATCGCATTTCAGACAAGCGGTGACACACGAGATGATGACCTTGTCTCCTGCGTGAAACTCCGAAACGCCCTTTCCGGCCTGCTCAACGATACCGATGCCTTCGTGGCCAAGAATGCGCCCCTCGGTTACCGACGGCAGATCGCCCTTCAGAATGTGAAGATCGGTCCCGCAGATGGTGGAAGTTGTAATTCGTACGATCGCATCACCCGCATCCTGAATCGTGGGGCGTGGCTTGTTTTCCCACACGGGCTTGCCGGGACCGTGATACACCAGCGCTTTCATTGCGATGCTGCTCCGTGTGGTCGCGGCACTCGAAGCGGCCAGCTCTAAATCAGTGGTTGTCATTGATAGGTCCTTAGGGGGC
>JBEKTG010000008.1:0-20298 GCA_049516275.1 Candidatus Acidiferrales bacterium | reverse complement strand
TTCCGATGCGCCGAGATCCGCGCACAGCTCTAGGCCAGCCTCGACGATCTTTCGTATCCCACCCGCGGTGACGCCCTTATGGAAACCTACATCCTCCGAGGTGCTTCCGGCCACGATACGGCGGTCGGACCGAGGGACCAGATAGCCTCCCTCGGAACGAAGGACGTGGCGCAAGGTCAAATTGTTCTGCCGCAGAGCAAGCATTTGCCCACGGACGGGACGCGTAGGAATGGAGGGAATGCGCTTCCCTGCTGCCCCGGCGATCTCGCCTGAAAAGCACCCTGCCGCGATGATGACGTGCTTCGCGTGTATCTTTTCCCCATTGGCCGCAAGTACGCCCGCGCAGCGATCTCCTTCTTCGATCAGGGAAGCTACTGAGAAACCGGGGCGAATTTCCACTCGGCGGTTCGCCGCAGCCGCGAGCAGAGAATCCATCAGTAAATGCGGATCGACGCTTTCTTCTTCCGGGAGGTGAAGAACGGCGCTGATGGTTGGATTCAGTGCAGGTTCCAATTTGCGCGCGTCCGCCAGAGAGATCGCTTCGGAAGCTAAGCCTAGCCCACGGTGCTCAGCCAGCATCGCGTTTCGTTCCGACTCGGCCGAGGCCCCCGTGAAAATTTGGAGCGTGCCCTTGCGCGTGTAATCGACTGGCTTGCCCGATGACTCTTCGATGGCACGGACGAATTCGGGATAGAGTCTTAGGCTTTCTTTGGACAGCGGCACTAGTTGGCGGTCGCGCGGCGAATCGGGCGCAGGGGAGAGCATGCCGGCGGCGGCCCAGGAGGCTTCGCGACCGGGTTGCTGCCGGTCGAGAACGGCAATTTTCAGTTTTTCGGCGGCGAGTTGAAAAGCGATCGCGCAACCGATGACGCCCCCGCCTACGATCGCCACGTCGAATTTTTCCACGCTCCGATGTTAGCAGCAAATCGTGGGCTGCACGACGACCGCGCGCCACGAGTAACGGCAAACTGCAAAAGGCAAGAGGGATTCATCGCTCGAAAGGCGAGCGATGGAGAACCGCACTTCGCTGCGCTCAGGACGACTGCCGCTAGGCGAGGCGAACGGCTGCGCAAAGGTGACACAAAAACGCCAATCGGGAGGTTGGCGTTCCTGGGGGCTACGCCCTCGCGCGCGCAAGCTTTGATGGGCGGGAATGCCCCACGGCCAGGGAGACACAGAAGACCGACCCTTAACACCGAAGGGTCGGGCACCCGCAAAGGCAACGACAACAGCAACAACAAAGGCAACGCAACTGCGAAAGGCAAGAGGGATTCTTCGCTTCGCTCAGAATGACTGACAAGAAGAATGACCCGGTCAGAACGACCATTTAAAATGACCGTTCAAAAGGAATTGATGAGTTCGGTCGAGAGGAGGCGGGCTTTTTGGGCCAGGTTTTGGGCGCGGGCCCAATCGCCGCTCTTGCTGGCGTCTAGGGATTGCGCTAGGAAGCTGCGAATCTTTTCGAGAAGATCCTGCTGGGCGGCGTTGAGCTGCTTGCCCTGGGCGGCTTGGAGATTTTTTCTTGCGGCGGAGACGTCTTCGTTGGTCTTGCGTTCGTAACTGGCCTGGTCGACCTGCGAAAGCTGCGGAGATATTTGCGGAGCGGGAGGCCGGGACGCCGTCTCCGTCGCCGCCTCTTGCGCCGGGGGCTCGACTGGTTTTCGTGGAGCCCGGGCGGTCGCAACGGGAGCAGGTGGAGGTGCCGCATCGTCCGCTACTACGGGGGGAGCTGCGGTGTCCTCGACAGGAGGTACAGCGTCGGTATCCGGCGCGATCGTCATGGGGCGTTCGGCTTCCGCAACCGCCGGAGTGGGCGGAGCCGACACGGGAGCGGAGGCGTGAACGGTCTTGCGAGCGCATCCTGTCGCCGAAAGCGCGAGGCAGCAGGCCAGCACGAGCCATCGTGAGTTCAGGGGTGCATTCGTGGCTGGATTCGCGGGTGCATTCGCGGGCGCATTCATGGGGTCGTGGCTGGACATCACCGTTTCTCTGTGGCGAACGGCTGGCTGAAGTCGCGGACCTTCGCCAACGGCAGGGGTTGCGCGGATGACGCCGGCGATGCCGCTTCGGTCCGCGCCAAAGGCAGCTCGACGCGGAAAGTGGTTCCAATACCAGTCTCCGATTCGAATTCTATCCGGCCGTTGTGCAACTGCACAAACCGGAACGTGTTGGCCAGTCCGATGCCGGTGCCGCCGGGCCGCGTGGTGAAGAAAAGCTGGAAAATCTTGCCGCGATCCTCCGGGGAGATTCCCTTCCCGGTGTCCGACACGGAGACGACGGCATAGTCACCCTGGCGCTGCAGATTGATCGTGACGCGTCCCCCGGGCGGCGTGAAGCTGCTCGCGTTCAAGAGCAGGTTCAACACACATTGATGGATGAGCTGGCGGTCCAGGATGACGGCCGGGAACTTTTCGGGCAGATCGACAGATAATTCGAGAGCCGCTTTGGCGATCGAGGGCCGCGCCGCATCCAGCACTTCCTCGATGAGCGCGCGCAGATCCGTTTCCTCCAGATTAATCTCCACCGGCTTCGTGAAATTTAGGAAGGTCTTGACCGCGCGGTCGAGACGATCAATTTCGCTATCGAGCATTTTCACGGCTTGCTGCGGCTCCGGATCGATGGGCATATTGGCTTTGAGAACTTCGAGCCATAGTCGCATCGAGTTCAGAGGATTCTTGACCTCGTGGGCTACCCCGGCCGTGACGCGGCCCAGGGCAGCGAGGCGCTCGGACACCTGGAGCTGGTTGCCGATGCGCTCTAGGGTTTCAATGTCGTGCAGCGTCACCAGGGTGCCCATGCGCTTGCCGTGCTCGCGGATTACCTGCGCGCTGGCGCGGATTCGCAAGGGATGCGAGCCCCGTTCCAGGGTCACCTCGGTGCTTTCCACCGATTCGATTTGCTCTCCCTCGACGCGCAGGACGCCCCGCAGCGGATGCCGCGCGGGAAAAATCTCGCTTGCGAACCTGCCGCGCAGGTCTTCGACGCGCGCTCCCAGGAACTTTTCCACCGAAGGACTCACGAGTACGGCGCGGCCTTCGGCGTTGAAAAGGAGAAGGCCGTCGCCGAGCCCCTGCATCACCTGGTCGAGATTCTCTCGCAACGTGCTGAAAATCTCGCGCACGTCATGCAACTGCTTCCCGATGCCGGTGATCTTGGTGCTGACGACGCCGAGTTCGTCGCCGCGCGCGACGGCGGGCTCGAAATCGAATTCACCGGCGGAGATGCGGTCGAGCTGCTTGGAAATTCGTTCGAGGGGAGCGAGCGTGATCCGGCTCACCAGAAGCGCGAGCAGTGTGGAAAGCAACACCGAGGCCAGCGCCCAGTAAAGGGCCGAGTGCAGGCCGGGTGAAATCTCGTCGCGCAAAAGCGTGGAGGACAGGCCGATGCGGATATTTCCGAACGGTCCCGAACCCAGGCTGAAGGGCAGCGAGTATTCGTAGGTTTGGGGAGGTCCGTACAACGTGCGCAGCTGATTGATGAAACCACCGTGGACGAGCAAATCCACGCTGGGACGCGCGGGCGCCATCTGGCCGCGCTTGGAGGCGTCGCTCGATACCAGAACCGCGCCATCGTCGCCGCTGATCGTGATTTCATAGATGGTCGGCGAATAACCTACGGCCGATTCGATGAGGGAGTTCAGGGGGCTGCTGTTGTCCAGGGTGGTGCGGACGTACTCGCGAATGTCTTCGGGCTTGAGGGAACTCGGAGCCCGGCCCGTTTCCGAGGCGTCGGCAAGGGCGTTCTGGCAGGCGAGAAAGACCTGCTGGGCGACGAAGCGCGCGCGGTCATCAGCCTGGTGCAGCACCTGGCTGGTGAGACGTCCGAGATAAAGCGCCGAAACGACGGCGACGACTGCCAGCACGAGCAGCGAAGTCGCCAGCGTGAATTTAGTTTTCAGGCTGAGACGCATCTTTCCGCCCCGCCTCGTATTCCTTCAGCTTGTTATGCAGCGTCTTGAGACTGATGCCGAGAAGTTCGGCCGCGCGCGTCTTGTTCTGGCTGGTGGAGGCCAGGGTTTGGAAGATGAGCTCGCGCTCGACGTCGTCGACCGTGGTGCCGATCGGGAAGCGAAGCCCGCCCAGTCCAGAGGAAGTCACTGCCGGTGCGTGGCCGAAATCGGACGGGAGATGCTGGCGGTTGATCGTGCCACGATCGGAGGCGATCGCGGAACGTTCCAGCACGTTGCGGAGTTCACGCACGTTCCCAGGCCAGGGATAGGACTTGAATAAATCCATCACGTCCGCGCCGACGCCGGTAACCTTTTTTCCGTGCTTCTCCGAGATCTCCGCGAGCAGATGGTCCACGAGGGGCGGCAGATCGCCTTTATGCTCCCGGAGGGGCGGGAGATGAATGTGAAACACGTTCAGGCGGAAGTACAAATCCTGGCGGAGCTTTCCGTCAGCGACGGCCTGCTCGGGATTCTTGTTGGTGGCGGCGACCACGCGAACATCCACCGGCGTCTCCACTTTGCTGCCCAGACGGCGCACCTTGCGGTCTTCCAACACGCGAAGGAGCTTGGCCTGCGTCTGCGGAGGCATCTCGCCGATTTCGTCCAGGAGCAGAGTGCCGCCGTGCGCCAGCTCGAAGCAGCCGATGCGGCGTTCCGCGGCCCCGGTAAACGCCCCCTTCTCGTGGCCGAAAATTTCGCTCTCCATCAGGGATTCGGGGATCGCCGAGCAGTTGATTGCGACAAAGGGACGGGAGGCGCGTGGCGAGAGCATGTGAATCGAGCGCGCGACCATTTCTTTGCCGGAACCGGTTTCACCGGTGATCAAAACAGAGGCGGTGGAGGGGGCGGCTATTTCGACCTGGCGCATAACATCCTGCATGGCCCCGGAGGCCCCCACCAGAACGCCCAGCTTCCCGGCTTCGCGAAGCTCGCGCGTGAGAGCGGCAACGGCTTGCTTGTCTTGCACGCGTTCGAGGGCGCGCTTTAGCAGCGCCTGCAAAACGGGGAATTTCAAGGGCTTTTCGATGTACCAGTAGGCGCCGGCCTCGATGGATTGCACGACGCGTTCATCGCTGCCGCGACCGGTAATGATGATCACGGGAATCTGCTTAATTTCCTCGGACAGATGGCCCAGCAATTCAAGGCCGTTCATGCCGGGCAATTCGACGTCGGCGAGAATCACATTAGGGGCGAATTCGGGGAATTTGGCGAGGGCATCTTCGCCGCTGGCGACGCCCAGCACTTCGTAATCGCACTTACGGAGGAGGGCTTCGTAGCCTTTGCGGGCGTTCTCTTCATCCTCGACGATCAGGATGCGCTGCATGGAGTGATTATCGGAGGCCATTGCATCGAATCTACCAGCTGTGCCAGGGAATTCCAAGAAGCGGCGGAACAAGCCGCTCCTTGAGCGAGAGGCTTCCTGCGATAACCTTAGCTGCGAAGAATCAGAAGGATAGGGTTGTCAGAACCGGTTCACGTAGAGGGGCCGGTCGAGAATGATCTCGAGCTTGGTGCCCTTGGCCAGCGCCAACTCCTGGCCAAGCCCAGAGGCGGCCATAAATGCGGTGGCCGCACCCGCAGCGGCGCCCATGGCCGCATCCTTTCCATTGTGCGCGGCCACGCCGCCGGCCGCTCCTACAAAAGCCCCCGCGGCCGCTGCTTCCGCTTCCTGCTGGTGCTTGCTTGTGCGTGCTTCGATTTCGCCCTCGCGGTCGTAGTCCACCTTTACCGAGTGGACACCCGGAATGTCGACCAGATCGGCAACCAGCGGGGACCAGCCTGCGGGGGTTCTAACCTCATCAAAAGTCAGCCAGATGCGGGCACGGCCGGTCTTGCGAGCCGCTTCCACCTTATCGACGTGACCGCGGACTTCCATCCCCGGTGACAGAACGAATCCACTGGCCGTCGCAAGCGGTTCCAGCGTGCGGCCGTGAAAACGGTCGCCGCTCTTGGAGTTCGCTGTAGACAGGTTATCCTGCAGTCCGATAATGAAGCGGGTTCCCGCCGAGACGGTATTCGGCGCATTCCATGCCGTGGACCCGGCGCTCGAACGGTCTTGTCCGTGCGACCGGGCTTCGCCGCCAACCAACAGAATCGCAAACACAGCAATGCAAGTGACGCGTCTCATCGCGTGCCTCCCTGGACTTGGTTCTAACCCGCTGGCAATTGGCGTACTACGAGTTTCTAGGATGACGGGACATCCCCGGAGGGTGGCCTGGCGGAATCGAGTCATTTGCGGTCATTTACGGGCATCTACGGGCCATTTCGGGAATAACGGTTCCCGATCCCGCATCCAGAAGAAAAGATTAGCGGGTATAGATATCCGTAGTAATACCAACTTGTTAAAAATCCCGATTAGGAACTACACTCCAGTCTTCGATGGCAGGTATCGGGAGTAAGGGCTTTCTGCACAGCGAGGGGAAGTGTTCCCAATTGGTTCTTGCGTTGCTCTGAATTGGAAATACGGAGTGTAAAAAGGGGAATGGACTTGGCGAGTGCCCCAAGAACTGCAGTCGCAATGGACCGTCCGACACCGATTACGGTGCTGATCGTGGACGACGAGGACGACGTTCGCAACCTTTGCCGCGACGTGGTGGCTGACTCTGGCCTTCGCACGCGGACAGCCTCCACGACCGAACAGGCCCTGGAGATACTTGACCAGTACGCGGTCGATATCGTGATCACCGACCTCCGGGTGCCGCTGCTCGGTGGCTTTGAATTGCTGAAGCGCATCCGTGAGACGTACTCCCAGACTGCGGTGATCGTCCTGACGCAGTACGGGACGATTGAGGGCGCGGTAGAGGCCACCCGGATGGGGGCTGTCGATTACCTGACCAAGCCGTTTCACGTGCCGGAGCTGCGTGGAAAGCTCGATCGCGTGGTGCGTTTGCTCGACATCGACGAGGAAAACCGGGTGCTGCGCGAGCAACTGCGCACGCGGCCGGGGTTCGGCGGCCTGATCGGCGTCTCGGCAAAAATGCAGCGGGTATACCGGTTGATCGAGAAGGTGAGCCAGCACAATTATCCCGTGCTGATTCTCGGTGAAAGCGGGACGGGGAAGGAATTGGTGGCAGGCTCGATTCATTTCTGCGGGCCGCGCCGGAGCCGGCCTTTCGTTCCGGTAGATTGTACCGCACTGGTCCCGACGCTGATCGAAGCCGAGCTTTTTGGCTATGTGAAGGGTGCGTTCACAGGCGCTTCCCACAATAAGCAGGGTCTGCTGGAGGCAGCGGGAAACGGCACGCTTTTCCTGGATGAAATCGGCGACCTGCCGTTCGATCTGCAAGCCAAACTGCTGCGGGCGCTCCAGGAGAAGGAAGTGAAGCCGGTAGGGTCCACCGACCGCGTTGCTATTTCCACGAGGGTGATCGCGGCCACCAACCGCGACCTGGAGGCCTCGGTCCGGCAGGGGACGTTCCGCCAGGACCTTTATTTCCGGTTGAACGTCGTACAGATCAAGATCCCGCCTTTGCGGGAACGCAAGAGCGACATCCCTCTTTTGGTAAGCGCCTTCCTGGAGAAGTTCAGCGACCACGGGGGACCGACGCGGACCATTTCCGAAGACGCCATGGCCCGCCTTATCGCCTTCGATTGGCCTGGGAACGTGAGGGAGCTCGAAAACGCGATTGAGCGCGCGGTCGCGCTCGGCTCAGGCCCCATTCTTCACGTGGGCGATTTGCCAACGAATCTGCAGTACGGAACAGGGGAAAGAATGCCGCAGAGCGATGAACTCCTGCCGCTCGACGAGCTGGAGCGCCGGGCGATTCTGCGGGCGCTGCGGGAGGCGTCCGGCGACAAACTCGCGGCGGCGCGCTTGCTCGGCATTGGAAAAACAACGCTGTATCGAAAGCTCAAGCAGTACGACGCTCAATCCCGCTCCCAGGCGGGTTCCTGAAGTTTTCGCAGTCCACCGGGCTCATTGCAGGCAGCCTGCAGAATTGCGGCATTCCTAGACGCGGACGAATCCGTATCGAAGTGGGAAGCCGTTCGCTCTATCGCAGAATTCCGATCGCTCCAAACGCTTGATCGTTCGGCACTTCGCTTTTATTTCGCTGCATGGCCCCTCTGTTGCATTGATCCGTGGGACATGCGTGTACATTCTCGCAGTCCCTATCAGTTTTATCAGCCGCCAACCGGCCCGTGTACAACCTTTCACCAGTACTCTCCCCGCGGCTTCCCCCGGGGCCTTTCCCCGGCGCTTCGCCGCGCGCTGGAATACGGCGTCGCGATCGCCCTGGCGCTTCTGTGCAGCCGCTGGATCGTTGGAGGGGGTTGGTAGGAGTCCATGGCCCATCCGCGATGACCGAATCACGCCGAGGCGTGCGCACATCAACGTCGAATCCATCAGCCGGTGTCATCGGCGGGTTTGATGAGGGATCGTTCGCCGCTGTTTTCGATACCAGCGGAGAGGCCCTGCTGATCATCGACGCGAGGGGCGTCATCCAGCGGGTGAATCGGCGTGCGCGTGAATTGCTGGGCATGCCCGACGCTGCTTCGCGGCAAAACGAACTAGCGGATTTTCTGCCGCAGAAAGGCAACGGCCGGTTCGCATTCCTGCCGGAAACCTACGCGGCAGGAATGCCTCATGGTATGGATGCGGCGCTGCGGAGCGGCTTGCCGGTGCGCGTCACGCTGCGCTCGATCCTTTCGGGATCCCTCCATTTACTGCTCTGCGTCGAAGAACGCGGTTCCCAAAAAACCGCGGAAACGGAGCGGCATCCACTGAACGCCGCACTGCGCTCCGCTCTCGATTCCATGGAAGCGGGCATCGCCCTGTTCGACTTGAGCGGCGGAGTGCGGTACTTAAGCCCTCAGTTCGGAGAACTTTTCGGGCTGGACACGCCGCAGCTGGAGAAAATAAACACGTTCGATGAACTCTCGGAAAAGGCTGCCGGGCGGTTTCGATCGCCGGAAATCTTCTCCGCACGATGGAAGGCATTCCGAGCGGGAAATCGCGAGTCGGCCAAGGAAGAAGTGGAGATACTACTTCCGCAACGGCGCGATCTGGAGCGGATCTCGAGACCGGTACTTGATTCGAGGGAGCACCCGACGGGATGGCTGGAAATCTACACGGATGTTACCGATTACCGGCAGATCCAATCGAAGATGCTCCAGACGGAAAAGATGGCCGCGCTGGGGGAGATTGTTTCGGGGATCGCGCACGAGTTGAATAATCCCCTGACGTCGATTATGGGCTATGCGCAGTTACTGCTGGGGCACGGACTCGCAGGTCCCCAGCTGGCGGAGGCCCGCAACGTCTATCAGGAAGCGGACCGGGCTCGCCGGATCGTGAAGAATCTTCTGTATTTTGCGCGGGAAAACAAACCGGAACGCAGCGCCGTGGACCTGAACGAAATCGTGGAACGCACGCTGGCGCTTCGCGGTTACGAACTCAAGGTAGAGAACATCCGGGTTCAGTGCGATCTGGCCCCCGGCCTTCCCAAAACGATGGCCGACCCCTATCAACTGCAGCAGGTGGTGTTGAACCTGCTGGTGAACGCGGAACAAGCGTTGACCGAAAAAGGACGTGAAGGCCATATACAAGTCCGCACGCATCACTTGAAGAACGAAACGGGGAGCCGGATTTCGCTCGAGGTCTCGGATGATGGGCCGGGTATCTCTCCCGAAATCGCCCCGCGAATCTTCGACCCCTTCTTCACGACCAAGGCACCGGGGATAGGCACGGGGCTGGGACTTTCCATCGTTTACGGAATCGTTCGCCAGCACGAAGGGGATGTCACGTTTGAAGGTCAGCCCGGGCGCGGAGCGAGGTTCCTGGTGGAGTTGCCAGTGATTCCGGCGCCCGCGGAGCAGCGAAGTTTGGGAACGTCACGGGGTGAACTAAGGAAGCCTGCGCCGGGGCGGATTCTGGTGGTCGAAGACGAAGCGACGGTGGCGCAGTTGATCGTCGATATCCTGCAGGAAGAGGGTCATCGGGCCGAAGCGGTACTCGATAGCGAGGAGGGCCTGGCACGGATCTCGCGTGATCCTTACGATCTGGTGATCTGTGATTTCCGCATGTCCAGCATCGACGGCCGGGCGTTTTATCAAGCATTGGCGCAGGCCGGAAGCCCGATGCAGAACAAACTCGTCTTCGTAACCGGCGATACCGTTGCTCCGGGAACCTTGGAATTCCTGGAGGCAAATCACCTGCCGTACCTGGCAAAGCCGTTTCGGGTTGAGGAGCTTACGTCCATCGTGAATCGTCAACTGGTTGCGGCTCACGAGAGCGTCTCGAAGTCACGGGAGATGCAGGCAGGAAGTATGCATTCGTAAGACTGCGTCGCGGGGAAAAGAAAGCGGGCTTCTGTTCTGTCGTCTGTTGAATTGTCTGTTCCGGGGAGACGAGCCAAATGAACTTCACAGGAAGCAAGGAATCGCCAGTAACCCCGGGTTCGCGCCAGGCACAGGCCCACGGGACTGTGAGCGGAGATGTTCTGGCAGCTGCGGCGCGCGCCGCCGTGCTGGGCACCGGTGACTCGGCTCTGGCGCAGCGGCTGTCGCGTGAACTCGGGATAACCGCTCCGAAGCAGACCATCCTCGTGGCCGGCACCTTGACTCAGCTGCGCGAGCTTTTGAAGACGTGCACCCCTGGGGTGATTTTTGTCGACAGCGATTTGCTGGGGGGAGTGCCCCTCCCCGATGCGGTGCGGCGAATCGCGTCCGCCGGACCTGTCCTGGTGCTCGCTCCGTTGAATGCCCAGGCGGATCTCGCCAAACTGGTTGCGGATGAAGGCGTGGATTTCATCGCGCGCGTGGGAAATTTTGTTCCGCTGGCCTGCGCGCTGATCACGCGCAGGCTGAAGCAGGCCCAACGACCGGCTTTGGACCCATGCCGGCCCGCGGAGCAAAGATCTTCGGGCATGGGGGAAATATTCCGGCACGAAATCAATAACCCCCTCACGGGGATTCTCGGAAACGCCGAATTGGTATTGGCACACCGGGAGCATTTCTCCGGAGTTGAAATACAGCGGCTCCAGACCGTGGTGGATCTTGCGGTGCGGTTGAGGGAAAACATCCGCCGCATCAGCAATAGCTGGGATGCCAATCGCTCTCCAAAAGCGTCCTAGGCTCTTCTTTTAAACTACTTTCCCCTTCTCTCTCCTGCGTCGCGCAGCCGTTTCCCCCTGGATTCTGTACGCTTGTTCGAGTGGAGTCATATCAGCGGGGTTTACTTCGGGCCGCAGTTTCCATACGATGAGCGGGATTGCGGACCTGTGTTCGAAGGCGGTTCGCTTCGTTGAAGGGACCGGGAAGAAATGCCAGCGAGCAGCCGCCTTGTGGTAATCGAACCGAACGGACCGCGCCGGGAAGTTCCCCTGGAGGGCTTTCCCTTCCGCATCGGGCGGCAGGCGGGCAACGAGCTTACGCTGCGAGACAGCCGGATCAGCCGCCAGCAGGCGCAGATCCAACAGACGAACGGCGTTTTCGTTCTCGAGGATATGGGAAGCCGCCACGGTACGTTCGTGAACGGCCAGAAGATCATCCGCCATGAGCTGAAGGCCAACGACACGATCGAATTCGGAGTGGCCGACTCCTACCGCCTGATTTATGTCTCGGAAGGGGCGACGATCGAGGAATTGGTGGGGCGCGTGGAAGCGCCGGCGCCGGCCGGAGGCTCGCGCGAGCTGTATCACCTGGGAGTGCTGCTTGAAGTTGCCCGGGCCCTCGGCACGGGGCTTTCGCTCGAGGACATATTGACGGTGGTCGTCGACGCTGCAATTCAGGTAACGCGCACGGAACGGGGCGTACTTCTGATGGCGGGCCCGTCCGGCGAATTGCAGACTCTGGTGGCGCGCGACGCCCAGAAGACGACGCTGCGCCCGGAGGATTTGCAGGTATCGAAAAGCGTGGTCAAGCGCGTGGCGACCACACGCCGCGAGCTGATCGTGAGCGATACGGGTGACGACATTCCCATGAATCCGCAGGAAAGCATGGCGCGGCTCGCGCTGCGAACCGTGGTGGCGATCCCCATCGATAAACTGCCGGTGATCGAAGCCGTGGATGTGACGATCGCGACGCGGCAAGGCGAACTCCTGGGGGTTCTCTATCTCGATAGCCGCGCGCCCACCAGCGCGTTTTCCGCGCTGGACCGCGAGGTTCTGCGGACGCTGGCTCGCGAAGCCGCCACGGTGGTGGAGAACGCCCGACTTTTTGCATCGTCGCGCGAAAAGGCGCGACTCGATCACGAGATACAGATCGCGAGCGAGATCCAGCAACGGCTGCTGCCCAAATCGCTGCCCGACCTTCCCGACGTGGCGATAGCAGGCTTAACCCTGGCCTGTTACTCGGTGGGTGGAGATTGCTTCGACGTGATTGAGTTGGGCGGGGGACGGCGCGGATTTTTCGTGGGCGATGTTTCGGGCAAAGGAATATCGGCGGCCTTGCTGGCGACGCTGCTTCAGGGCGTGTTTTTCACCACCGCCGCGATGGACATTCCGATCTGCGATATTTTTTCCCGGGTGAATAAATATTTGTGCGAGCGCACCATGGAAAGCCGTTATGCAACGGTCTTCTACGGGGTGCTCGACAAGGACGGGAATTTCGAGTACGTCAATGCCGGGCACGTGCCGCCGCTGGTGCGCCGAAAATCCGGATCGCTCGAGCCGCTGGCGTCGGTGAATTTCCCCGTTGGGTTATTTGCCGAAGCGGAATATGAGAGCGCACGCGTGAAGCTGGAGCCGGGAGATTTCGTCGTGATCTACACCGATGGCGTGTCCGAGGCCGTCGACACCCACAACGAGCAGTTTGAAGAAACGCGGCTGAGAGAGGTATTGCAGGAGTCCCCCGCACGGACAGTGGATGAAATGGCCGGCGCGATTCGCGACAGCGTGAGGGCCTTTACGCAGGGCGCCCCGCAGTCGGATGACATCACCGTGCTGGTGATTCAGTACAAACAAGGTTCAGCCTGAGCGGGCGGGCGGCGATCATTCGCCGATTACTTTGACGATCACGCGCCTGGGGCGCAGGCCATCGAGTTCGACGAACAGAACGAGTTGCCCGGGGTCAACGTCGAGGCGGCTCTCGGTAAACGGCACGCTGACCTGGTGATGCAGGAGCAGTCGTAACAGCGGAGACGTCGCGCCGGCTTCGAATCTTCCTTCGTTTTTGTAGTCCACGCCCACGGGCGCGAACTTCTCCAGCCAAGCCTCCAGATCCTCCAACAATCCAGGTCCGTCGTCGCTCACGATGACCGACGAGGTCGCGTGCAGCGACGAAACAACGATGATGCCGTCGCGAAAGCCGCTCTTTTCCATGGCGGCTTTTACCCGCGACGTAATGTTGAAAACTTCGCGGGGCTTATTGGATTGCAGAGTGATTTGTTCGTTGTAGATTTTCATCACACCCGCGACTGAGAGCAATTTCAACGCCGAATACGCCTGAATGTGCTTCCCCAGCGTCCAGCCGGGGGAGAATGAATACGATGCTGAACACAACTGGCATCCTGACCCCAGGGCGTAGCATCCTTGTTTTATGAGGCTTGCAGCACATCCGCGCCTGTTCGCATAGGCAAGTCCCGAAGCGGTCTGTTACAATTTTGCGGTCTCAAGGGCTGGCTGGGCGCGCGACCGCGCCCGACATGGCGGAAAACATCAGACAAAAAAAAGTCATTCTGCTGGTGATAGCGGGCTTGGCCGTTTTGCTTGTGGCAGTGATTGCGCTGCGCAGGAAGCCGCCTGAGGTGGCGATTACCAGCGTCGCCCAGGAAGATCTGAGCGAGACGATCACGAGTAACGGAAAAGTCGAGCCAATCGCTCCGGATACGGCCCATGCTGAGTTTCCGACGTTTGTGGCGAAGGTGTTTGCCAGCGAAGGACAAGCGGTTCATCGCGGGGAGCAGATTCTGACACTGGACGCCGGCGACGTACAATCCCAACTCGCGCAGGCAAGAACCAGCTTGCTTGCGGCTCAAACCGATCTGCGCAACGCCCGCGCAGGCGGCTCGCTCGACGAGGTGGCGCAGGTGCGCGGAAGCCTCGAACAAGCGCGGGTGGATGTGGAAAGCCTGCAACGCACGGAGAAAGCACTCGAACAGCTCGTAACCCAGCATGCGGCGACCGAAGACGAGCTTTCCCAGAATCAGGCTGCGCTGGCGAAAGCCCGGTCGAGGGTTCAAGAACTGGAGCAGAGGAAAGAGGCACTGGCCCAGAAAGCCACATCGATGGCGGAGAACTCCGGCCTGGTGGCGAAGCAGGCGCAGGAGCAGGTTACGTCCCTCGAAGAAAAACTTCGCTCGGCCGATGTGATCGCTCAAACCGACGGTACGCTCTATTCGCTTCCCGTCCGCGCCGGGGATTACGTCAAAGTGGGAGATGTGCTCGCGGAAATGGCCGACTTGCACCACGTGCGCGTGCGGGCGTTTGTCGACGAACCCGATCTGGGGCGACTCGCGCCGAATCAGGCCATTCAGGTTACCTGGGACGCCAAACCGGGCCGAACGTGGGCCGGCCGAACGCAGCAGATTCCCAAGCAGGTGGTGCCGCACGGTATGCGCAGCGTCGGCGAAGTTCTTTGTTCGGTGGAAAACGACAAACTCGAGCTGCTCCCGAACACCAATGTCGAGGTGACCATTTTAATTGTCGAGCGCCGCAACGTGCTGGTGGTGCCGCGCGCGGCGGTGCGGGAAGATGGCGGCAAGCGCTACGTATTTGTGGTTCTCGGCGACAGCATTGAGCGCCGCGAGATCTCTGTAGGGATCGCGAGCGCATCGAAGTATGAAGTGCTGTCGGGCTTGCAACTGAATGACCGGATCGCGCTGCCGGGTGATCACAACTTGCGCGACGGCATGACCATTCGCGTTGCAGAGGGTACTTAGAGTGCGGCGTTATCAGACTAAGACGGCGATCATCACCGGGGCGGTCCTCTTCCTGCTCCTCTTCCTCTTCAGGCCGCTCTTCCTGCCGGCAATTCGACCGGCTTTCGCGGCACCGCTTTCCAACGACGTTGGCGGGATTCTTCAATCGGCGCAGCACGAGTTCGATCTGGGAAACTATGCAGCCGCCATCAAGACCTTGCAATCCGCCGTTGCGCTGAATTCCGCGAGCGCCGAAGCGTATTACTGGCTGGGGCGCAGCTACTACGAAATCCGAGATTACGATAACGCCATCACGCAGGGCGAGAAGGCCGTGGCGGTGGACGTCAAGAATTCTCTGTATCATCAGTGGCTGGCCCGCGCGTATGGCGGCAAAGCGGACCGGGACCGAAGTTTCTTCCTGGCTAAGAAAGTAAAGAAGGAACTGGAAGAGGCGGTCCGTTTAAACCCTTCCAATATCGAGGCTCGTCTGGACCTGGAAGACTTCTGCATCAACGCTCCGTGGATCGTGGGCGGTAACAAAGATGAGGCGCGAGATCAGGTGGACGCCATCTCGGCTCTCGATCCCATCGACGGCCACGTGGCCCGCGCCAATTTCGATCTGCAGGGAATCAAGCGGCCCGATCTGGCCGAGACCGAGTACCGCCAGATCTTGAGCTCCAAGCCAGCCCGGCTGGAGCCGTATTTCGAAGCAATTACTTTCTTCCAGAAGCAGAACGACCTGCCGGGTATGCAGACGGCGATCGACGGTGCGGCGCAGGTCAACGCAAAAGATTCCCGCGTGCTGTATTTTCAGGCTGTGGACTGGGTACTTTCCGGATCCGAACCTGTCCGTGCGGAGGAGTACCTGAAGTCCTACCTTGCGAGCACTCCCGAGCGAAGCGACTGGCCCCCGCACGCCGCCGCTCGGGAATGGCTGGGAAGGCTTTACGAATCGCAAGGCAAGCGCGCCGAGGCCGCAGAGCAGTACCGCGCGGCTCTGCAACTGGAGCCGGGAAGAAAAGAGGCGATGGCCCGGTTGCAGAAACTCGAGAAGGCCTCCCCATGAAATTCCCCTCTCGCGGCGCCGCGCTAAAATTCTTTGCGCATGCGATCGGAGCCGCCGCGCTGGCTGCTCTCGCGTATGCAAGTTCAACGTACGCCCAGACCAACGAGAAAATGACGCTGCGGCAGGCCGTCACCCTGGCCCTGCAGAACAGCCGCGACCTCAAAATTGCGCGCCTGCAATATACCGTGGCGCTCAACGAGGCCGGCCTGGACCGCGCCGCCTTCCGGCCGAACCTCTACACCGGCGCCGGATATGTCTACAGCTACGGTTTTCCGGCGCTGCCGGGTGGCGGGCCGCCTTCCCTGTTCCAACTGGACTACACGCAGGAGATTTTTAACCCGCTGCTGAAGGGCCAGCAGAAAGCGGCCGAGGATCGGGCGAAGAATCAGAAGCTTGAAATCGACCGGATGCAGGACGACGTGATCGTCCGAGCAGCAACAGCGTACCTGGAACTTGCCAAGGTGCGGCATTCGCTCGAATTAATTCAGAACGAACGCGCCAGCGCGGCCAAGATTCTGGAAGTGATGCGCGAGCGTGTGGCGGCCAATCAGGAACTTCCCATTGAAGTCACTCGTGGAGAACTTACAATCGCCCGCACGCAGGAGCGTTTGGTAAAGCTCGAGGATCGCGACGAAATCCTTGCTGAACAGATCCGCAACCTCACCGGCACTCCCGAAACACAACCGGTGGAAGTGGAAACCGTGGCCCCGGGGTTTACAACCGACCAGACGGAAAATGAAACCGTGAGCCTGGCGACGCAGAATGATCGAGACATTCAGGAAGCCGAAAACGAGCGGGCCGCGCGCGAACATATCTTTCGGGGAGCCCATTTGAGCTACTGGCCGACGATCGACATCGTGGGACAGTACAGCGTGCTGAGCAAATTCAACAATTACTTAGACTTCTATAAGACTTTCGAGAGGAATAATCTCAACGTGGGGGTCGTTCTCACGATTCCGCTCTTTGCCGCCAAGACGAGCGCGACCGCAGCCCTGGCGAAAAGCCAGCTCGACGTGGCGGAAGCGACCGTCAGCAAGAAACGGCAGGAAGTGCGGCTGGATGTCGTACAGAAGTCCCGCAGCGTGCGCGAACTCGATGCCGCGCGGGAGGTCGCCCGTTTGGACTTGAAACTGGCGCAGGAGACGGTACAACTGGCGCAAGCCCGGTTCGATCAGGGGCGGGTCACCCTGCAGGAGATCGAGCAGGACCGGCTGGACGAGAGCGACAAATGGATCGCCTTCCTGGATGCGGATTTTGCCCGCGAACAGGCGCAGCTTACGCTTCTGCAGGCTACCGGCCAGCTGGCGAAAGTACTTCAATAGAGCGAGATAAGGTATTGGGGGAACGCCGGAAATCAAGTAGACTGAAGGCTGCAAGCCGGGTTCCTTCCAAAAATCCTGAGGGGGTTTGATGCCGTCCGTAATGAAAACGCTGTTGTTGAATCCTCCGAGCTTTGAAAAGTTCGATGGAGGCGCCGGCTCACGGTGGCCGGCGACGCGCGAAATCGAGTCGTACTGGTATCCCGTGTGGCTTGCTTATCCCACGGGGATGCTCCCCGGCAGCCGGCTGCTCGACGGCCCGCCGCACCATATCAAACCGGCGGAAGTCGTTCAGATCGCGCAGGATTACGAGTTCGTGGTGCTCTTCACGTCGACGGTGGGCTTTCATAGCGACCTGAAGATGGCCCGGGCCATGAAGGAAAAGAAGCCCGATATCAAGATCGCCTTCGTGGGTCCGCAGGTGCAGATCAAGCCGGCGGAGAGCCTGCTCGCCAGCGCCGACCTTGATTTTGTGGTGCGCGGCGAGTTCGATCATGCCGTCGTGGAGTACGCCCAGGGAAAGCCGGTTTCCGAGATTCAAAACGCGAGCTACGTGAAGGATGGCAAGGTGGTGCATAACCCTTCGCGTCCGCTGATGGAAACCAAAGAGCTGGACGAACTTCCCTTTGCCACCGATGTCTATCAGCAGAACCTGACCATTGAAAATTACAACGTTCCGTTCCTGCTGAATCCCTTCGTTTCTTTCTACACAACGCGCGGCTGCCCCGCTCTCTGCACCTTCTGCCTGTGGCCACAGACGTTGTCAGGCCATACATGGCGCACGCGTTCGGTGGAGAACGTGGCCAGGGAGTTCCGGCAGGCGCACAAGATGTTCCCGCAGGCGAAGGAATTCTTCTTCGACGACGACACCTTCAATATCCGCAAAGACCGCGTGCTCGCCCTTTGCAAGGAATTCAAGCCGGTGGGATTCCGATGGTCCTGCACGGCGCGCTCGCACTCCGACTATGAGACGCTCAAAGCCATGGCCGACGCCGGCTGCCGGCTCCTGATCGTCGGCTTCGAATCGGGCGATCCGCAGATTCTGAAGAACATCAAGAAGGGCGCCACGGTCGAGATGGGCCGGACGTTCATGAAGAACTGCAAGAAAGTCGGCATCCATGTTCACGGCGACTTTATCATCGGGCTGCCCGGCGAGACGAAAGAAACCATCGAAAAAACCATCAACTACGCCAAGGAACTGGACTGCGAAACGATCCAGGTCTCCATGGCGCACGCCTATCCCGGAACCGAACTCTACGACCAGGGCATGAAAGAAGGCTTCCTCGCGGGCGAGGCCATCACCGATGCGGGCGGCCACCAGCTACCGCACCTGCAGTACCCCGGCCTTTCACGCGAGTACATGATCGACTCTGTAAACCGCTTCTACGACAGCTATTATTTCCGGCCGCGCGTCGCATGGCGCATCGTGCGGGAAGCGCTGTGGGACGGGCACGAGAGGAAACGGCTCTATCACGAGGCGGTCGACTTCATGAAGCTGCGGGCTGACCGCAAGAAGGTCGCGCGCAAGGGCGTTGCGAAAAAGGCGATGGTGAATGTGCCGCACGTCGAATCGCGCGTCGAGGCAAGCGAGTCTCCCAGCGCATGATGCCGTCGGCGGGCCTGCGTTTTAAGACCTATCTGCTCATCTCCATGATGGTGGTGTTTGGTCCGCTGGGTGATGTGCTGCTCGGCAAGGGCATGAAGCATGTAGGTGCTTTGGCAGATTGGACTCCAACCGGCCTTTTCCGCTTTTTCGACACCGCCTTCGGCTCGACCACTATATGGCTCGGCATCGGATCTCTTTTCGCGTTCTTCATGGCCTACATTCTGGTGCTCTCCTGGGCCGACTATAGCTTCGTCCAGCCAGCTTCTTCGGTGGCCTACGGCGTGGTGGCGCTGCTGGGTTACCTAGTGCTCCGGGAGACCATCACACCGACGCGGTGGGCGGGGATTGCGATTATCTGCGCGGGCGTGTTTATCGTGGGACAAACCCCGCCCCGCACAACGGAGTCCTGAGAATCGTGTTGCGAGAAACTGTTTTTTACCTGCTGATCGTCGTCGCCGGAACCAGCGGCGAGCTTTGTGTGACGCGAGCGATGAAGACGATCGGCGAGGTGACCGACTTCCGCCCGGCATCATTGCTTCGCGTGGTGTTCCGCGCGATGAAGGTCGGCTGGATGTGGATCGGGTTGGGACAGATGACGCTGGCTTTCTTTGCGCTGCTCGGTATGCTCTCGCTCGAGAATGTGAGCATGGTCATTCCGGTGACTGCTATGAGCTATGCCTTCGGAGCGCTGGGCGGCAAGCTCTTCCTGGGCGAACGCGTGACACCGCAACGATGGGCGGGAGTGCTGCTGGTCTGCGTTGGTGTGACCCTGGTATTCATCGGCAAAGGCTAGGTGCGTGGGAGCGGGAGCCATCATTCGTGATGGGCTTTTAGTTCTGGCGCTCGCGCCCTTCGGCTACTATCTCTCCGCAATTGTCGCGGCCCTGCGGTTTTACCGTGATCCGCGGATTGACATTGACACGCCCTTCTTTCCCCCTGTAAGCGTCCTGAAACCGATTCGCGGCCTCGACCGCGAGACCTACGAAAACTACGCGAGCTTCTGCGCGCAGGACTATCCGGAATTCGAAATTATTTTCTGCGTTTCCGACGAGAGCGAACCTGCCGTTCCTGTGATCGAGAAGATCATCCGGGACTTCCCGGAGCGTTCGATCCGCCTTCTTGTAGGCTCCAAGCCTCTGGGGGTGAGCGACAAGGTGAATAAGATGTGTCGCATGGTTCGCGAGGCGCGGTACGACTTGCTGCTCGTGAGCGATAGCGACGTGCGCGTGGAACCGGGGTTTCTTCGCGACGTGGTGGCGCCGTTTGCGAATCCCCGGGTGGGCGGCGTTACGTGCCTTTATAAAGGACTCACGGACGGGTCGCTGGCGGCGGATATCGAGGCGCTCGGCAACAGCGCCGATTTTGCGCCGGGCGTCCTGGTGGCGAGGCTGATAGGTGACCTGGATTTCATGCTGGGCGCAGTGATGGCCACGACGAAAAAGCAGCTTGCGGAAATCGGCGGGTTCGAGGGCATGGTCGATCATCTCTCCGACGACTACGAGCTTGGCAATCGAATCGCCGCGAACGGGTATCGTGTGGAGTTGAGCAGGCATCCTGTGTCGA
>JBEKTG010000007.1:0-21174 GCA_049516275.1 Candidatus Acidiferrales bacterium | reverse complement strand
TCGGTGAAGGTTCACGCTCGTATTTTTAGCGAAGATCCTCATTTCGTTGTCCTGGAGATTTCAGACACAGGGCGCGGGATCAGTCCGGACATGACCGAGCGAATTTTTGAACGGCTCTTCCGGGTATCAGAATCGGATTTGGCGGGCCGTCAAGGTCTGGGCCTGGGCTTGTACATCTGCAAAGAGTTGGTTGAACGGCAGGGCGGAACAATCTGGGCCAGGAGTCTTCCGGGACAAGGCGCTGTGTTTTGCGTGACGTTGCCGATTTTTTCTCTGGCCAAGCTAATCGCCCCAGCGCTCAGAAAAGAAAGCCCAGGGGAAGTTCCCATTACACTCGTGATAATAGAGATAGGCTCACGGACGGGCTGGCTTTCCAATGAGTTGCGTGCGGAACAATGCCACGAGGTCCGCGACCTCCTGCAGCGCTGCTTGCACTCTAATCTGGATGTTCTCTTGCCTACGATGGCTTTCGCGGGATCGGTGGAACTTTTCTTCATCGTGGCTGCTACCGATGAAATTGGGGGTAAGGCGATGACCCAGCGGATTCTAGAGCAATTGGGTACTTGCGGACACATCCAGCAACACGACTTGATCGTTTCGGCTTCTTACCGTTCGATTGAAAAGGTCGAACGAGGCGAGAGTGAATCGATCGAAGACTATCTGAGAAAGGCAGCCAATAAGGTTCAGGGCCTTGTGGATGACGAAATCTCGTCGAGGATGGTGGAACATGAGCAATAAGAAGATTCTCATCGTGGATGACGATCCGGATGTGCGCCATGGAATGCATATACGCCTCAAGGCCAACCACTACGATACCTTTTTTGCAGCGGACGCCTTGTCCAGTGTGGCGGAGGCACGGAAGCAGGAGCCGGATTTGATTATCCTGGATCTCGGGTTACCTGCCGGCGACGGCTTCGTCGTGATGGAACGGCTCAAAAAAGTTCCGTCTCTCGATCTGATTCCCATCATTGTTGTTTCCGCGCGTGACGCTCGCGCAAACCGAGAGCGCGCCATCAAAGCGGGGGCGATAGCTTTTCTCCAAAAGCCCGTGGACAATGCCGAACTCCTGGCGGTAATCCGGCGGGCGCTGGGGGAACCCGCGCAACCGACAGAACCTGTCGTGCATGATCTGGGACCCATATAGCGAGGCGCCCTTCTGCCCAGGTCTATACCACCGCAAGATGTATCCGGCGTGTTGTCGTGAGCGACTCGCTCGCCCTTACGGTGGGAGACTCCCGACCTGGTTTTGGCGGAGCAACTATGGCAAAACCTAGAGATCTTGCAGTAGGTCCCAGGTAAAGTCGCTGTTCCTATTTGCCGATCAGATCACTATATGCCCCGATTTCCAGACGTACCCACCACAGGCTCCCGTGATGTGCTTGCAGAGCGGCGACAGACCCACCGCGTCCAGATTTCGATGCCTGTCATGGTCCGGGGAGGCCGGGGAAATGGAAAATTCCTCGAGGAAGTGCGTACCGTTGCTGTGAATCGCCAAGGATGCGTATTGTGGCTGACTGCGGAAGTCGGTCGTGATGATCAGTTGACCGTCGTCAATGCGAGTACAGCTGAAGAGGCCCCCTGCACAGTTGCGTATGTTGGGCTCAAGCAGGAAGCCAAAACCGAGATCGGTTTGAAATTCGTTCAGCCCGCTCCGCGCTTTTGGAACATCGCTTTTCCTCCCGACGATTGGAACCCGGACGATCGGAAGCGGCCCGAAAAGACCCAGACGTCTCCCCACGGTTTAAAGTGAAGCTATCGGCCAAGCAAACGAGAGGTAGTCTCGATAGGTAATAGGCGCTTGTCAATCGAGGAGCGCCCGTTTGCCTTGAGCTCCGCAATCAACTCCTTGAGACGAACGCTGGCGCCAGCAGACATATTTGTGAAATGAACGCCCATGCCAGAAAGCTTTCCCTTTCGATTGCCGGCCGCAACGACCGACGGGACGTGAATCACGCTAGCTGTCACGCGAAACGAGGTTTTGTTCACGTGGAGGGTCATTTCGATCTGTTCGCCAACCTCGATCGCAAAATCGGTCACAACGTAGCATCCACCGCCACTCAAATTGGCGATTTTACCCTTTGCCAATATCCCCGCGAACGCCAGACGGATGTCCGCCGAACCAAGACACTCATAGCGCCGGCCGGCCGGGTCGTGAAGTGCGAGCCGACTCAGCTTTCCGTTGGAACCAGACTCCTCCGAGGAACGGGCTGGCAAGGTGAGCAATGCGGATGGTGCGGTATCGAGATCGGCTGGACGCAAGCCAAGAAATTGCTGGCACCATCTGGTGACGTGTTCCAGCGTCTCGTCCTTGGCTCGATTCCAGCGCTGAGGGTCGGGCGGAAGAGATCGAAGGTGTGAATTAGACCGAACTTCCTGCAATTCCGCAACATAGTCTATTTCTTGCGCTGCGGATTCCGAGTGCGCTGTCTTCCCTAACGAATCGAGGTAATCCATCAGACAAATGCTTTTCTTGTCGGGAACACAACCGAGTTGGACACAAATGGCTGCCAGGGCCAATTCCGCTGCGCCGTAGGAGACAATAAGATCGCGCGTCAATAGAAATGGATCGGCAGAGCCGGAATCCGGGATGTCCGGCGTCGTCAGGAGCCGCATACTGAGAATCAACTGATCTCGAACTCTGGGGTTCACGCTCATGGGTAAGCCGGTTTCAAAGTCATCCATTGCACTTACAGAGTAAACTCAAACCAAGGCTATTGTCGCGAAGCTGGAGATTTCTGGTTCTGTCGGAACAGTGTGAACAGCCACACAAATAGACAGACGACCAACAATCCAGGCCAGCTCCCAAACCACATTGCTGCAACTCCCAGCACGGCCGCGAGAAGCAACGATTTCACGATCGACGTCAATCCCTGGGTGCCGTACCAAAGAAGTTGGAAGGGGAGAAATACCACAACCTTTATGACAAAGAAAACGCTTCGAACCGGGCCGAACATCGCGCGCACATCGGACCAGACTTGCGGCCATGCTGGAGGAATATGTTTGGTGTGGGAGCCGCGGACCGGCGACACGAGGACTTCAATAATTCTGTCGCTCAAGTCAGCAGAGGTTGGCGGGTGTACTTCAGATAGCATTGGCAGCTTTCATGCGGGCTCGTTGGTCGTGCGCTTTATCGAACGGCGCCGTGCTTTAACCCGGAAGCTTCCAGGCCCATCAAACACACCACGCACACAGCAGGGGCAACTTCCCGGTTAACGTGTTCTTCATGTAACTTATCGGCTGTAACCGCAGGACCTTTACGTTTTCGCTGTTCTCCCGCCTCGAAAACGCTTGGCAGCCGTCTCTGACTGATCCGTGGTAGTATGTATTACTCTATGTTACATAATATGATTGTCATGATGACGTAACCTATAGAGGAACCAACAGCTATACAGCAATCGGATCTAACGGATGCCCCGGCCATAACGTTCAAGTCTGGCTATCTATTTGCCGCCAATCGCCGGAGGTTAGAAACGAAACAAAACAAAACCGCCTTGACTGTTACCGGCCTTCTCATGGAACGACGTTAGGTTCATTTTCCACCTTTGCGAGCTTGGAAAATCAGAACGGAGGATTCCCTTATTGGGACGCAACATCCCAAAGCGGAGCGGGCGGCCGAGTATTGCCCCGCTTTGGAAGCGGTTCTGGAATCGGAGTCGCGTAATGTGGGTTCATTTGGAAGTGATTGTAGATTAGGCTCTTGCAGCCTTCCGACTCGATCACGTGCTATCTCTATCCTCCTCATAACAATCCACGTTTACTTTGGTAACGTATTTGCATTCTGCGACGCGGTTTTTGTCTCCGGTTCGAAAAGGAGTGAAATATGAGGAACGGTCTCATTCTTATCGATGAGAATGAACATGTCCGTGAGGTCATCCAAGAATGCCTGGAACAGCGGGGTTATGAACCGATGCCCATCGCCACAGTGGCCGAGGCCTTGCGACACATTTCTGCCGAGGACGCCGACGTGCTTTCTGAAATGCACGATCTGGACGCGAGTGAGAAAATCACCGTTGTCAGGGCTGTTCGCCATTCATACCCCGGGCAAGTGACCGTCGTTCTTAAGAGTTTTCAAGCCCTTCACGGGACCATGGAGGCGATCCTGCCACACGCTGACGAAGTTCACGTGAACTCCATACCGCCGGATCGAATCCACGAACTCGTCGACAGCAAGCTCTCAAATCCTGGAACTCGTCTGGCGGTGCTGGCAATTACGAAGGAGCGTATCGCGATTACGTTGGAGCGTAACGAGAGTCTGATTTGGCGGAGATGGATGTCCTTGGTGGGAAGCAATGAGGAACTTAGAGCCGCCGGATTAGAGTTTGACGATTGCGTCGGTCACGCGCTCCCTTTGTTGAGTGATCTAATTTGCAGATTGCACTTCAGTGGCAAGTCGGCGGACTTCCTGTCCGATGTTGCACGCGAGCATGGAATTCTACGACGCGACCAGGGTTACACGATCGCGATGGTCGTAGAAGAGTTCAGAATTTTGCATTCCAGCATTTTTCAAACCCTTCAGGGAAATCTCGCAGGCATGGACTCAAACACACTTTTGCTCGACGTGATGACGATTGCAAATGAGACGGCTTTGCAACTGAAGCAGTGCTGTGTTGGGTATGCGGAAGGTTAGGGTCGTGGCTTTTCCTCTCCGGCGGTTGTGAAAGCGGCGAACTGGAGGACCCAACAATGAGAGTTGTGCTTCTAGGTGCGGATGACACAACAGCGCACTTGCGTGAGTTTTTAGAGAGGCGCGGCTGCCAATGCTCAGCAGCTAACTCCCTCGACGAGAGCATCGCCATTTTTGAGCCGCGCAGCTTTGACTTAATTCTGAATACGCTAACGACTCGGATCTTGAATCTCTCCGTGTACTCGGAACTTCGAACTGTGACATCTTCAGTTCTTACCCGGTTGCCAACAGTTGTTGGTGGCTCCCATAATGCGGGGCGGGCGCGATTGTTTCGGGGCACCCGCCTTGCGTCCCAACGAATTAGCGGGGGCACTCCAAGAAACTCTGCGTGTGACATCCGTAACCCCTAATTAACGCACCGGCCGAGTACTCTTTTCCGTTTGGCAACCTACCCGCCATCTTAAATCTTAGCCGAACCAAAATGACGACAGTAGTAAGTGTAGGGTTGCCCCGTTAACCCTCGTGTTGTCCTGCGTTCTTTTTCTTGAACCAGGCTTCGCCGGAGTCGTCGCTCTTGAGAGTTGGCGAGAGTGCGCGGGTGATGCGCTGGTTCGGTTGCTCAATGGCATTTTCGATTCCGGGGCCACGCTGCAGTTACATATTAACCATGGGGACAGAGTAAAGCTGTCTCGCAAGAGACACTTATGTATAAAGCGCGCCTATCCTTTTTAGAGGACAGGTTGCCTGACGAAAGCAAAGTGTCACTGTACCGAAAGGGACATACGTTAAAATACCTATCATCTGGTCCTGTCGAAGGCCAAGCCATTGACGGCGCAGAGTGCAGCTGTCTCAAAAGAGACAGTGACGAACTAAAGTGTTCCCGCTAACAACCGATGAGGTAAGGGAAGCTGAAATAGGATGTCATTAGCGTAGAAAAGAGGAGTGGACAATGGCTACGGCAATTAGCGCACTGATTCCGGTACCGGAAAAAGCACAAGAAACGGTTGAGACGTTAGCAGCTGCACGAGCAACGCCTGCTCCCCACACAACCGTCCCCCAAGATGAAGTGACTATTTCGCCGGCTGCCCAGCAGACGGGGCAGACTATCTCTGGGCGAGTGGCTTCGCTGCGTGCCGAAGGCGAGTCGATCGGGGCGATCGCTGCGCAACTGGGACTTACACCGCAGGCCGTTGAGGGTTATCTGAGCATACAGAACAGTGCAGGTCCGGCCTGAAGAGAAAAAGTGAATTTCTATTTCTGGGGTCCCTATACCTGGCCCTCTCGGGAAACCGACGCTTCCTTTTCAGGTGCACCGGGCTGCGCGTGCCGGTGTCCTACGTCAATAAGCCAATCAGTTTATGTTTTTAACCAGTTTGCAGTACCGAGAGGAACCTACAATGAGTATGGCTCAACCTGCGCTTACAGTGATAAAACAGACAGAAGCAGACGTCAGCCTTCGGGAGAGTGGAAACGGTGTCAAAGGCGATGAACTAAAGAATCCCACACCGGAAGAGGACCAACCCGTGCCGTCCGTGGCTGCAATCACGGCGAGTCTCTCCAAATCGATTCTGGAACAAAGGAGTACGTCGGTTCGCGCACACGTCGATACAACGCACGATACGGTGCTCAGCCTGCTCAATCAAGACGAGAGCTTCGGCGAGCAGATCCCCTCCCGCCCTATCGAGTGAGGTACCAAATCACTCCTGCAGATTGCCCAGTAACCGACAATTGCGCCTCTGCTCGTTCGCGATTAACTGGGCATTGCGACGCAAGCGGCGATGACCTCGTTTACATCGGCCATCCATTGACAGCCAATCGCTTGGAGGTTCGACAACCGTGACTAAGCATCGAGTCCTTCTAGTGGATGACAACGAGGACATTCGCGAAATATTCCAAGAAGGTTTAGAAAAGCGCGGGTTCGAAGTGGTGCCCTCAGCTAACGTTAGCGAGGCGCTGAAACTTATCGTCAATGAACACTTCGACGTCCTGCTCTCCGATCTGCATATGCCGGATCCTGGCGATGGATTTACGGTTGTGAGCGCCATGCGCCATACACACCCAATGGCCGTGACTGTCGTGATGATGACCTGCCCGAGTTTTTGTACCAGTTCGAGTGAGAGAGTTTACATCACAGCCATGGGCTGCGAAATCGAGTTTGGTGGCGCAAGAGAACTACAGGCCGCCGGGGCGGGCGGCCTGTAGCCCAGCGCCGAGTGCGGACGCGTCGTGTTGTACATCACCCGCCATTTCTCGATCACGACCTGCGCCTCCTTCAGCGAATAAAAAATCTCTCCGTTCAGGCACTCGTCCCGTAACTTCCCGTTGAAGCTCTCGCAATACCCGTTCTCCCACGGACTTCCCGGTTCGATGTACAGCGTCCCGGTTCCCAACTTTGCCAACCACTTCCGCAGTTCTACCGCAACGAACTCAGGCCCATTGTCAGAACGAATGTGTTCCGGGATTCCCCGGAACAACATCACGTCCGCCAGTGCTTCGATCACCTCGTATCTCCCCAGTCTTCTGGCCACGCCGATCGCCAGGCACTCCCGCGTGTACTCGTCGATCAGCGTCAGCATCCGCAACGTTCTACCATCGTGTGTCTTGCCACTCACGAAGTCATAGCTCCACACGTGATTGGCTCGCTCCGGCCGCAGCCGGATGCAGGATCCGTCGTTTAGCCATAACCTTCCCCGGGGCCTTTGTTTTTGCGGTACTTTCAGCCCTTCCCGTCGCCAGATCCGCTGCACTCGATCCTTGCCCACATGCCAGCCTCGATCTCGCAACACCGCTGTGATCCGCCGGTAGCCGTAGCGCCCGTATTCGCTGGCCAGTGCGATGATGTCTCGCGTCAGCGCGTCCTCGTCGGTTCGGTAGATCCCCTCGTAGCGTTGTGTCCCTCTCCACTGCCCCAGCAGCCGGCAGGCATGCCGCTCGGATATCCGGTAGTTCTCGCGTGCATGCCTGACCGCGCCACGCCGCCGCTCAGGGCCTAGAAGTTTCCCTCCGCTACGTCCTTCAGAATTTGCTTCTCCAAAGACAGCTCCGCGACCAGCCGCTTCAGCTTCGTGTTCTCTTTCTCCAGTTCTTTGAGCCGTTTGGCTTGATCGAGTTTTAACCCGCCGAATTCCTTCCGCCAGCGGTAGTAGGTCTGTGCAGTGATTTCGGCTTCCTTGCAGGCTTGCGGCGTGCTTTTTCCGTTGGCGAGTCCCACTTCAACCTGCCGCAGCAGCGTCACGATCTGCTCCGGCTTGTATTTCCTGATCGGCATACCAGCTTCCCTCCAGAGTGAATTCTCTCTCACTCCCGCTGGTACAAAAAATCCCGGTCAGGTCAGTTCTTTGGTGCGAAGCCTACATCCGGCTTGCTCGTGACGGTGAAAGTCTCCTTGCCGAAGTCGATATCCCTATGGGCGCTCCGTCTGAAGGATCAGGCTGTGGGCAGCGTCCGGATAATCCGCGGAATACCCGAGGCTTTGAGCCTTGAATTGCAAATGTAGAAAAGCCGCTTGCTGCTGCGCATCCCAATTCCAGGAGGAAATTTCTTCCTGGCGCGTGCTGGCATAGAGGCGGAAGAGAAAGTCTCCATCTCCGCTTTGGACGGAACGCAGAGACAAGCCCGTAAAAACTTCGCGGTCTTCGCCGGATCGCGAGGGTGCACCCGCGTCACACAAGGTTGGCTCACACTTTCAACTGCGATACTGCTTCATCGTTCGAACGCGGAATTCGGCGGCCAGCGCTTTCGCGCCGGCCCGAATCTGCACGTGCCCGGAAATGTTCCAGCGCAGGTACACGCCGTTGGCAAAGCTTGAGATCGATTCGGTGTCCAGCACCGTAGTACCGGTCGAGTCGAGCACCTGAAGGCATTGATAAGATGGCTTCTAGGGTGTTCTTAGAGTTTTGAAGTTCACCACAGAGCCTTGGACTTGCTGACCACCGCCGGTTGATTGTCCGTAGACGCTGTAGAACCCCCGGCGTTAAGCCTGTAAGCGTAACGGAGTGAGAAGTGACCTGCGTGTTGTCCAAAGTTGTCGAACTATAAACCATGGACGGGAACATGGCGTAGAAACCTTGAGTAGACGAAGGCAAGTTGGTGTCCCATGTAATCAAAGCAGTAGAAGAAGTGACGTTACTTACGTTGAAATTAGAGATCGTCAGAGCCGCAGTACTGACGGTCCATGAGTATGAGGCTCCCACAGGATCCACTTTACCTGCGGTGTCGGTGGCGACAACCAAGAAAGTGTGGGTGCCGTCGGCAAGGCCCAGGGTCTTACAGAGTCGCCCTATGCTGCCCTTCATCGTTCCGAGGCCCTAATTGGCGATGGTAAAATCGATGCGGCGATACCAATACTCAGTTCCATCGCAAGAGATCCTCAGGACCGCGCTCACAGAGCCAGGCAACACTCGTACTTGGGGTAGTACAAGCCTCCTTAACGGATCACGAGGCAAATGCCGTCGATACATTGACGCATTTTATATCGCAATTCCAGAATGAGCCCGGAGTCGACAGCGCTCGGTATCATCTCGCTTTGCTTTATCTCGGGCGAGGACGGTTTTCTAAAGGAGAACTTCTCTTAACTGAATTATTGCGGGACTCTCCCGAAAGTCATTTTGCTCCTTCCGCAGCATTTCTTGCTGTCCAGGCCGCGGAATATGTTGATCAAGAGAACTCATCTGCTCGGCGCCAGTTCCTCTCGGCCTACATCCCGGTGAAACACCTCGTTTCCGTCGCCGTCCAGAATCGATAAGCTCCAGAGCATCGGATCGGACAGCGATCCTTCCGGGAGTTGATCACGTGTGCGGGCTCGTCTCATCCAATTTGCTCCAAGGGGTCGGCACATTCGCCGCGTCGCAATGATCACCCCAGTGCTTTCGGGCATCCGCGCGAATGTGCTCGTGCCAAATGATTGTCTCGGCTGGGTGGAAAAGGTCATATCCGTGGGTGAACGCTCGTACGGTCATGGCCGACTTTTCGCCCATGAAGTACAGTTCGGGATCGTACGGCACTTCTTGCACAAAGCAACCCGGAGCGAACAGGAATCCAGCCGCTAAGAATCGGGCACGAAAGTGCTGCTTCGGCGTCTTACCTGGGGGAAAGGCACCCGGTCTAAATTGCTGGAAAACCATCTGAAGCGGTCGATCCTGGAGAATTTCAGTTTCTCCGGGGTAAATGGCGAGGCATAGGTGCTGACGATAGGCTTAGCGCTGCCCGTCTGGGTCATCGTTCGCAACAACCCCACGCCTCCGCGAAGCGGCAATGCGAATCCACCTGGAGGAACCAATCCTCGCCCTGCCATAACTTCATTATTTCAGCGCGAGCCCAGCAGGCGCCCTTGCTTTCACGCCAATTCACCTCGAAGACCCGGAAGCGCGGGTCGTCTCCAAACGGCAGCGATGGATCTTCGGTATCGCGCTGCCAGCAAATTCCGAACCTGAACTGGGCCGGGTTGCTGGCCTTTCGAATACAGTCCCGCACCGTCGGTAAAAGTTGCGGGTCTCGATACGCGGCTATGGAAACAAAAATCAGGTTGTTGTTCAAATGCAAGGTCACTTTGGCCACCGCTCGAAGAAGGGCGTACGGCGTTCCCTGTGGTTGTGTGACGCTTGCCAGAGAACATACTCGCCAGGCGGACCATCTCAATAAATCCGGATTCTGTCTCAAATGGCACAGTTTTATCCGCGACGTGGCGCCACAGTAGAAATGGAGATTTAGTTGACGGCTTGGCTTGAGGGACCGGTAGTTGAATGGATCGTGGGAGCGATCGAAAGTGCTGTGATGGCAGCAGGTGTGAGCAAATCGGTGCCATACGGAAATAAGATCGAATGATTGAGTACCCGGGCCATGAGTGAGCAGATCTGGAAGCCGAAAGTAAATCCGTGGGTCATTGCAGCGACGGTTGCGCTGGCGGCTTTCATGGAAGTGCTCGATACTTCGATCGCGAACGTCGCTCTCCCGCACATTGCCGGCAACCTGGGCGCCAGTACCGACCAGGGAACCTGGGTCCTCACCAGTTACCTCATATCGAACGCGATTGTCCTGCCTTTGGGAGCCTGGGCATCCAGCGTGATTGGCCGCAAGACCTTCTTCCTCGCGTGCATTGTTATCTTCACGGTTTCGAGTTTCCTTTGCGGCATCTCCGTCTCCCTTCCCATGCTGCTGCTCTGCCGAATTCTCCAGGGCGCCGGAGGCGGCGGATTACAGCCGATGGCTCAGGCCATCATGGCGGATTCGTTCGATGAGAAAAAGCGCGGGCAGGCTTTCGCCCTATACGCTCTCGTCACCGTTCTGGCGCCCTCCATCGGGCCAACCGTCGGGGGCTGGATTACCGACAACTACTCCTGGCGATGGATTTTTTACATCAACATTCCCGTCGGAATTCTTGCGGTCATCCTGGTCATGCGGTTTGTCGAAGACCCTCCGTGGATCAAGGCCAATCTCGCCAATCTGAAGAAGCTCGATTACATCGGCCTCGGCCTGCTGACCGTGGCCATGGGCGGCATGCAGATCATGCTCGACAAGGGAGAGGAAAATGACTGGCTGACCTCGAACTTCATTCGTGTGTTCGCCCTGCTCTTTGCGGCCGGAATGATCGGCCTGATCTGGCGGGAATGGCAGTCGAGGAATCCGATCATGAATCTAAAATTATTCAAGTTTAAGAACTTCGCGATTTGCGCCTTCCTGATGATGCTGGTCGGCGGAGTTCTCAACGCCAGCACCGTGCTGCAGCCGCAATTCTCCCAGCAGATTCTGGGCTACACGGCGACGGTTGCAGGAAAGGCGCTTACGGCCGGGGGTTTGATACTTCTGGTGCTCGCTCCGTTATCGGGAATCGCCGCCGACAAGTTTTCGGCTCGCAATCTTGCCTTCGCCGGCTTCGCCTTCTTTGCCTTTGCTTTTTACTACAGCTCCACACACGTCAACCTGTCGATGAGTTTCGGCTTCGGTTCCTGGCTGCGGATTTTGCAGGTGGCTCCGATTCCCCTCTGTTTTATCGCGATCACCGACGCCGCCTACATGGGCCTGCCAAAGGAAGCGAGCAATCAGGTATCGGGAATCATCAATTTTGCGAGGAACGTGGGAGGCAGCATCTTTATTGCCGTCACCGGAGCTGTGGTCACCAATCGCACGTTGTTTCACGAACACCGGCTGGCGGACCACATGCAGGCTTCGAATCCGATCTATACACAGCGGCTCGATGCGCTCACCCGCGCGTATGCGGGTGTGAGCGGCGGCCAGGGGGCGGCCGCGATGGCTCGTGGACAAATTTACGCGCAGCTCAATCGGCAGGCTTCCACCCTGGGATATGGGGATGTCTATCGACTGTTGTTTTGGATGTCGGTAGGGATGATGTTCTTCGCGCTCCTGTTAAGCAAGAACAAGCCTGGTGAAGGAGCCCCAGCGGGCGAGGGAGCAGCATGATGGCGGACCTGCTAAATCCAGTTGCAGTCGCGTTCGAACGCGGGAAAAGGGGTTTGGGCCCTTTCCGCGCGAAGTCCTGCTCTCTCTATTTTTTCGCGGCCTTAATCGTCATGGCCCTCTCCTGCAGCGGCAGCTTCGCCCAGGAAGAGCCTGCGTCCATGCCGAAGGTGCAGCAGGTTCCGCTTTCCGGAAGGAGTGCGAGCGGCGGCGAGGTTCAGGCGCAGCAGTCTTCCACCAGCAACGGCGGCGGCTCGAGCGTGGACACGGTCAGCACCACAATCCAGGTATCTGGGGCCTATCAAGGGAGCGTCCCCGATCCAAGTCCGCCGCAAGGGCCGGTTACTCTGAATCTTGCGGAGGCGATCCAGCGCGGCCTGCGCTTCAACCTGGGATCGATCGACGCGAGTGCTTCGGCCCGGCAACTGCGCGGTGCGCGGCTGGCGGCGCTCAGCCAGATGCTCCCGAATATCTATGCGACGGTTAGCGAGACGGTGGAAAAAATAGATCTCCAGACCCAAGGGATAAGCGCCGGGGTGTTCGGTTCCATAACGCCTCCCACCACCGTGGGTCCTTTCCATTACTACGGCGCGCTCGCCAACGTCAGCGAGAACTTCAGCATGACCTCGCTGCACAATTGGCGCGAGTCGCGGGCCGCGGCGGAGGCGGCCGAAATGAGCATGGTGGACGCGCGCGAACTCATCATTCTGGCGGTCGGTGGATCGTACCTGCATGTCCTCGCGACCAAAGCGAACGTCCTTTCGCAGGAAGCGCAGGTCAAGCAGGCTGAAGCGACTTTCCAACAGGCGGAGGACCGGCACCAGGCAGGAACGACCCCGATCATCGACCGCAACCGGGACTTTGTGGAGTTTCACACCGAGCAGGAAAGACTTACATCGTTGCGCGCCGATTTCGTTAAACAGACCATGCTGCTGGCCCGGCTGATCGGTCTCCCGGTGAGCCAAGGCATCGCGCTGAGCGAAGATCTGCCGGCGCAGGTCGCAGCGGCCCTTCCTGTCGAAGAGTCGGTCAAGGTGGCCATTCAGAACCGGTCCGATCTCAAGGCTGCACGCCTGCAATTGAAGGCCGCCGAGGAGGCGCATCGAGCTTCGAGGGCGGAATATCTACCGTCCATCGGCGTCAATGGCGACTACGGAGTGGAGGGCATCAATCCCAACAAGGGTGCCTCGGTGTTCCAGGCTGCGGCGACCGTCACCATCCCGATTTTTCAAAGCGGCCGCGTCAAAGCCGACGTGGAGGAGGCCGACGCCGCACTTATCTTGCGGCAAGCGGAATATGCCGATCAGCAGGGCGTTGTGGAGCTGGATGTGCGGCAGGCGTATGTGGACTTGCAGGTGAACACCGAGCAGATTGCGGTGGCCGCTGAAAATCGCAGGGTCGCCGCGGAAACTCTTACGCAGTCGGTTGACCGGTTCGCGGCCGGCGTGACCGACTCCGTGGAAGTGGTGCAATCGCAAGAAACCGTGGCCGCGGCGGAGCGGGATTATGTGAGCAGCCTTTTCTCTTTGAACCTCGCCCGATTGAGTCTCGCCCGCGCAACGGGACAAGCCGAGAAATTCATTCCCAGCATGCTAAAAGGAAATTGATCATGCCAACTATCACAAAAGAAGATTCGAAAGATCAGAATTTGCCCGGAACGGACCGGCAAAAAGACGAGGCGGCGAAACCGCAACCCGCCGACGAGGCCAGCAAATCCCGGAACGGTACTCCGGCCGCTGAAGAGGGCAAAAAGGACGAGCCGGACAAAACCAAGGCGGAAGAAAAGAAGCCCATGGACCCAGCGACCAAGCGGCAGCGGATCCTGCTCGGCGTGGCTGCCGGGGTCGTCGTTCTTATCGCTGTGGTCGGATGGTGGCTGTATTCCCGCACCTATGAGTCCACCGATGACGCGCAGGTGGATGGACATCTCAACTCAATCGCCTCCCGCGTTGCCGGAACGGTCAAGGGGGTCTATGTAGAGAACGATCAGCCAGTGAAGGCGGGCGACACGCTGGTGGATCTGGATCCGAGCGACTATGTCGTGCTGGTTGCGCAGGCGCGCGCCAACTTCGAGCAAACCGTCGCGCAGGCCGCCGCCCAGAATCCCAATGTGCCCATCACTGTGACCTCCAATCGGGCCACAGTTGATGTGGACGACGCCGGGGTCGCGAACGACGAGGCCGCCGTGGCGAGCGCGCAGCGTGACTACGACAGCAATTCCGCGAAGCTCCGCCAGGCGATGGCCAACAACCGAAAGAGCCAGCTGGATCTGGTGCGCTACAAAGAGTTGGTCGATAAGGACGAAATCGCCAAGTCGGAATACGACCAGTACGTGGCCAACTCCGGTTCGGGAGATGCGTCCGTCGAAGCGGCCCAATTTGCGGCCGACTCTTCGGCCAAGATCGTCGAGGAGCGCAAGGCGCAACTCCTGGAGCAGCGAAGCAAACTTTCCCAGGACCAGGCCAATAATCCCCGCAACATAGCCATTCAGAAAGCAAATGTGGCCTCACGCAATGCCGACGTGGACGCGGCGAAAGCCCAGTTGGATACCGCGCTGCTCAACCTGAGCTACTGCCATATCGTCTCTCCGGTCGACGGCATCGCCAGCCAGCGCAGCGCGGAAATCGGAGGCAGGGTTGCGGTGGGACAGCAACTCATCGTGGTAGTCCAGACGGACAATGTTTGGACGACGGCGAACTTCAAGGAGACGCAACTGCGGAAGATGCACGTCGGCCAGCGCGTGACTATCGAAGTGGATTCGCTGGATGAATCGTTTCGTGGCGAGGTCGAGAACATGCCGGCCGCCACGGGAGACAAGTCGAGCCTGTTTCCTCCGGAAAATGCGACGGGGAACTACGTCAAGATTGTGCAACGGCTTCCGGTGCGGATTCGCTTCGACCCGAATCAGAAGGATTTCGATAAGTTGCGGCCTGGTATGTCCGTGGATCCGAAGGTTCACCTGGATTGAAGGAATCGGATGCGGATGAAACAAATAATCCTGTCATTCCGAGGCGCCTGACCGTGAGGTATCTTTCAGGAGCGTGCCCATAATGAATCAACCGTTGCCGTCCTCGAATCCTCAGGGGACCGACTCGGAAATGCTTGAACGTCTCCAATGTGACTCATTCGATTATTTTCGGCATGAAGTCAACCTACGAAACGGTTTGATAGCGGACACGAGCCAGCCTGGATCACCTTCGAGCATCGCGGCCGTGGGAATGGGTCTGAGCGTCTATACCGTGGCAGTTGAACGAGACTGGCTGTCACGAGCGGAAGCAGTCGACAGGACTCTGACGCTTCTGAGGTTTTTCCATTCCAGCCATCAGGGTCCGGAACCGGATGCCACGGGATACAAAGGGTTCTACTACCATTTCCTCGACATGCAAACTGGCTGCCGAGCCTTGCAATGTGAATTGTCGACGGTCGACACCGGCATACTCATGGCAGGCGTTCTTACGGCGGCTGGCTATTTCACTGGGAAGAGTGGAAAAGAAGGTGAGATACGTGAACTTGCTGAAGCCCTTTACCGGCGTGTTGATTGGAAGTGGGCCCTGAATAATGGCACAACGATCTCTCATGGTTGGAAACCCGAGTCGGGATTTCTTCCATTCCGATGGGATACGGGCTACAGCGAAGCTCTTGTTCTTTATGCGCTGGCCATGGGATCGCCTACGTTTCCTATCGATCCGGAAGGCTATAAGGAATGGACCTCAACTTTTGAATGGAAGAAAGCCTACGACATAGAATATCTGTATGCCGGCCCGCTCTTCATTCATCAAATGTCCCATCTGTGGCTGGATTTTCGCGGCATATACGACGACTTCAACCGGAAGATGGGAATCGATTATTTTGAGAACAGCCGGCGAGCCACCTATGTTCAAAGGCAATATGGAATAGATAATCCACTCGGTTTTTTGCACTATCACAAAAATGGCTGGGGATTCACCGCGAGCGACGGACCGGGACCTGCCGTCCTCGACGTGAACGGTGTCCGAAGAGTATTTTACGATTACATTGCACGAGGCGCGCCATTTGGCCCTGATGACGGCACAGTTGCCCCCTGGGCTGTAGTTGCTTCTCTCCCTTTCGCGCCTGAGATTGTGATCGACACTGTCCGTCACGCCATTGAGCGTCTCGGGTTGAAAGGGAATAACCCGTATGGATTTGACGCCAGTTTTAATCCAACTTTTCCAGCGACAAGCAAAGGTCGACAGGGCTGGGTGTCTCCCTGGGTCTTCGGCTTGAATCAAGGTCCGATTATTCTAATGATCGAAAACTTTCAGTCGGAGCTTATCTGGAGGACCATCCGAAAATGCCCCTATATCGCAGAGGGCCTTCGTCGCGCGGGCTTTCGCGACGGCTGGCTTGACGATAAACGCCTTTGAACTGGCCGATAGACATCCCTGACAGGCGGGATTGCCCCTCCGCCCACCGCGGGAGGCGGAGACGAAGAATCCAGCAACTGCGGCCGACAAAGAAACGCAACTCCCGAGCGACGTGCCGCAACGCGGACAGGGCCTAATATGTTGTGCCATCATGCAGCGGATCAAGGCCGGTCGAACTTATCCGTTGATTCGGGTCGTCTTTTCCAAGAATGGCAAACCCAAGATTGATCCGAGAGCGACCTCGGTGGTATCGAATCACATTGGTTGCTGCTTCTTTTCTGGACCTTTATGCGACTGTGGCATGTGCGACTTCGATGCTAATCGCTCTCGCTCGAAAGTGGTTCTTCCTTAAATCCACGCATTTCTCAAATCGCTTTGGTCAATCATTGCCGAAGCTGAAGACGATCCCAGCGCTCAGCCTGAGATTGTCTTGCCGGTTGCCGTTGCCGCTGCCGTTGAGAAACTGCGAATAGAGATACTCTGCTTGAACCAGGCGGACACCGATCCGGGGGCTTAGTTTCCAATCCACGCCGCCGCCTCCCGTCAGCACGAAGCTATTATTTGCGCCGAGCGGCGACAATCCCGGGCCGAGCGAACGCGTATAGAGTGTGCCTCCCGCGTGCCCTGCGCCCAGAAGCAGCTGTCCAAAGGGAGTCAGAGGACTGTGATTTCGCCAGCGCAGGCGCGGACCAGCCTGGAAGGTTGAGACGGTGAGGCTGAATCCGCTCGCCGCGACGTTGCTCTGATGGTAGACGCCGACATCGCCCACCAGCCCGAGCCAGTTCCGCACATAAAAACCCACAGCGGCGCTCGCGCCGTTCAGATTAATCGGTGCATTATTGGCGGTGGTGTTCGATCCCAGATAACTATAGCCCCCGAATATTTCAGCTTGTGCCCTCGCCGGCCGGACGCCCTCGATCCCCTGTGCGTATGCACCGTTCGCGGCTCCCAGAGCGAGCAGCAATACCGAGAATATCCAGAGCGGCACTTTGGTTTGCATCGCTATCTCCGGTTACTAAAATCTTAACTCCGCGGCATCGTCAAGGCATGCCCGCGAGGAGTGCGCCTGTATCAATGGATCGGCCCCGCGCTGGGAAGATGAAGCCCCAAGGGACGGCGCCGTCGGAATCGGCGGAAGAATTACCTATATCAGATGTTTCTATGATGCCCCCATCTTAAAGGCCGGCGTGCTATCGGCCAAACTCTATTCGGGACTTCTGAAATGGACGCGGGAGAAACGCGACGATGGCGGTGACGTAGGTCGCGGAGGCCGTTGTCGTGAAGGATGAGGAGTACGTGCCAGTCGCGCCTGGCAGGTAGTAGGCCGATAACAGCTCCTCATTGGCGGACTGGCTCATGTTAACGAAGCTGTTCGTTGGCCCGGACGCATATGTGCTACCACTGGCCCTGTCTGCGAAAATAATGAGGTCGTTGCGATTCGTGGTCGTCACGCTGGCGCTGGTCTGCGTAGCCCCTGTTCCATTGGTGCATCCGGTTTGATTGTTATCGATCGCGGTCCCTGACAATGGCAGCCAGGACCACTCGCTCACGTTGAACCACCAATCGTTGATGTTGTTTAGAACTACAGTCAGGCTGGTCGTTCCGGCCGGAACGTTGAGAGCATAATAGATTTCCGCAACGCGTGATGGGTTGCAGGCGACGGCCTGGACCCAGGTGCAGCCCGTGCAGGACACGCTGGATATCGTGGTGTTACTGGCCGTGCCGCCTCCATAAGTCATAATGAGGGCGCTCCCCGGTTGAGTCGCCGCCACTGGAATCGTTATCGTAGAAGAGTTGAGGCTGCAGGGAGAATTGGAGGTGTAGTCGCATACCACCTGTTGGATTGGACTGCTTCCAAAAGGCACGAAGGATGAAGCCGTGGCGAAGGTGGACGGATTCGACTGGTTGTTATACTCGGCCAGAATCCAGGATGCGGAACGAACCACGCTCGAGATCCGGAACTCGTCCATGCTCCCGTTGTGATAGGGCGGGCCATATTGGTTGGCGTAAGGATATGCTCCCACGATCAGGTCTCCGGTGACCGTGGAAGACGCACTACTCGAGGCCGATGCGGCCACGGCGCCGTTGAGATAAATCGCCTGATAGGTGTTTCCAGAACCCGTGGACACCAGCGTCACATAGGTCCAGGCCCCCAGATAACTCGTGTAATTTGCGCTAACGCGCCCCGTTCCGGTGGCGTTAATGCCATAATCCCAGATGATGTCGGAGCTCCCCCAGGGAGCGGCAACGGAAAACCGGTGTGGATCGGTGGTGGCGCTGTTGCCGACCGTGAATGCAAACGAGTTTTGCACTTCGCCCGAGGTTACATAGTTCCAGAAGGAAACGGTGACGGCGCTGGTCCCGGTCCAGGGAAACGAAGAGGATTCGACGTCCTGATTGGATCCATTAAAGTGTACGCCTCCGCCAATCTCTGCGGTGACAGCGGTCGGCGAGTTGGCTGGCGTTGCGTTGTATCCGCCCGAGGACGAATCGTTGGTGCTCAGCGTGGTTCCGTTCGGAAAATGGTAAACCACCTTGGTGTTGGAATCGAAGGCCGCACCTTGGGAACCTCCTTGAAAAGTGGTGATGGCCGAGTTACCGACGCAGGCATAAATCAACGTATTGGTGCTGACTGAAAGAGTGGGTACGATCACCCACGCGACGATCTGTCCTGTGGTGGCGGAGTACGATTCAAACTCCCAGCCGCTTAGCGGATTGGAGCATCCGGAGTCGCTGGTAAAGACCAGATCGGCCGGGCAGGTGATCGAGTTGACGCCGCAGGATACCGTGTTCTGCACGTCGCCGCCGTTGGCAATCGTGGCGAACTCGGCGAAGGTGCCGGAGAGCAGAACCGTGAAGTTCGTTGAGTTGGCTGTCCCCGTTTGTGTGTGGTCGATCGTGAAACGGCGGAATCCGGTATAGCCAAAAGTGGGGACGGAAAAGCAGAGAAGTGCCAGGCAGGCTGCGAACTTCCCTAAGGCTTGACCTCCGATCACTTATTCGCACTCCAGCGGGAAAGTGAGTTTTGTTGCAGCGGCGCCAACGGCCGTCAGTGCGAAGCGCACTAATAAAGAAGGCCGTTTCATCAGTTGCACTCCACAACGATCGAAGCAAAAGTAGCCGTGGACACGGTCTTCAGATTGATGCCGACGATATCGTTCGCTGACACGGAGGTTGTCCAGCCGGTCAGCGTCGTGCTGTGAATCGCCGTTCCCGTCGAAATCGCGGGCTGAGCCGACGCTGTAATCGAGTTAGACGAAGTTGGTATGGCGGTGCCCGTGGCGACCTTCCAGATATCGAATGTCGCCGTTCCCGCGTTCACCGCGATGTTCCATGCCGCGATGGTGCAGGCGTGTGGCACGGTGAAATAGGCTGTGTCGGCCACCAGCGCGGGGGATCCGGAGGCCGTGCTGCCGAACGCGGCGCCGAATCCCTGGTTGGAGCCGGCGGCGCCCGTGGCTCCGGTTGCACCGGTTGAACCAGTGGCACCCGTGGCTCCTGTGGGCCCTTGTGGGCCTGTCGCTCCCGTTGCTCCCGTGGCGCCAGTTGCTCCAGTGGACATGAGTCCGGCGTAGTAATTCGTGCCATCGGAGACAATGTGCGCCGCGGTCGGAGCCGTCGCCGACCCGGCCGCCAGAGTAATGTTCGATGTGCCCCCGTTTATATTCTGTCCGCTCCGCGCAATGGTAACCACGCCCGAGCCGTAGTTGATGACATCGATGTACTGACCATTCGGGGGCTGACTGCCCGAGGCAACCAGGGTAATCGTGAAGGTGCCCGACGCCACCGTGATCGCCTTGTAATTTGTGAAGTCAGCGGCAAGCACCTGATAGGTTGCGATCTGAGCGTTCACGGAGGACAGGGTAATGCAACCGGGCGTAGAGGCCGCGGCGTTCACAAAGAATGAATATGCCGTCGTGCAGGGAGCCGGTCCCGTGGCGCCCGTTGATCCTGTCGCTCCGGTCGCACCCGTCGGCCCTTGTGGCCCCGTGGCGCCTGTGGCACCCGTTGATCCTGTCGCTCCGGTCGCACCCGTCGCACCCGTCGCGCCGACGTTTCCGGCGACGTTGATGTTCCAGCTGGCGAACGTTCCGCTGCCGCCAACTGTGTCCACGTTGATGACCAGCGTCGTACCTGAATACGAAGTGACCAGGCCCTCCATGTAATCGGCCGTGTTGCTCGAATAGCTGGCCCGCGCTCGCGCTCCGGTGGAGTAGGCCAAGTCGTTCTGCGTCGTGAACGAGGTCGATCCGGTTCCGATGGTCAGCGAGGTTGTGGACGTTGCACTGTAGCCAGCACCGTTCGTCCCATTCGTTCCGTTTGTGCCATTCGTACCGGCTGCGCCCGTTGCTCCGGTCGCTCCCGTAGCTCCCGTAGGCCCTTGCGGCCCCGTTGCGCCCGTGGCTCCGGTCGCGCCCGTGGCTCCGGTCGCACCCGCCGCGCCGACGTTTCCGGCCACGTTGATGTTCCAGCTGGCGAATGTTCCGCTGCCTCCAACCGTGTCCACGTTGATGACTAAGGTCGTGCCTGAGTACGAAGTCACCAGGCCTTCCATGTAATCGGCCGTGTTGCTGGAATAGCTGGCCCGCGCTCGCGCGCCGGTGGAATAAGCCAGTCCGCTCTGTGTCGCGAACGAGGTCGATCCGGTTCCGATGGTCAGTGATGTCGTGGATGTGGCAGCGTACCCGGCGCCGTTCGTGCCGTTTGTCCCATTCGTGCCCGCCGCCCCCGTTGCGCCGGTTGCACCCGTCG